>CBDUWS010000056.1:0-8488 GCA_965370985.1 uncultured bacterium | reverse complement strand
TGGCTTCGTACGCCAACCGTCCCAACCCCGGCCAGGCAAAGATTTGCTCAAATATGACAGATCCGCCAATCAAACCTGGGAGTAAGAGCCCAAACATCGTCACAAATGGTAACAGAGCATTCCCAAGCGCATGGCCATAGATGACGGTATCTTCTTCCAGACCTTTAGCTCTGGCCGTCCGCACATAATCCTGACTCAAGACCTCTAACATTTGGGATCGGACATACCGAGACAGAACCGCAATCCCTCCAATTGCCGCCATAACAGATGGAATGACCAAATGCCAGACACGATCCATAATCTTATAGGCTGGCTCCGCATGCTCCATGCCAAAGGTCTTGATGCTAATCACGGGCACGCCAAACCATCCGACCACCCACAGAATGGCTAAATAGGACAAGAAAAATCCAGGGACAGAAATAAGTGCATAGGACAAAAAGACCGTGCTCCGATCATACGCACCACCTCGAAACACCGCTCCATAAATTCCAGCTGGAAACGCCCATGTCCAGACTAAAATCGTGGCGAGGATAAACAGTGGCAAGGAATTGAGAAATCGATCCCAAATTTTTGGGAGGACCGGCTGACTATCTTTAAACGATTTCAATTCGCCAGAAGCCAAATCCCGAATCCAATAGGCATATTGCACATACAGCGGATCATCCAGATGAAATGCCGCACGGATCTTGGCGATATCTTCGGGTTTCATCCGGGGATTCATAGGATCCACCTCGCTCGGTTCTCCTGGCGCCAAATGGATAAACGAATGCGCCACAAACGAGATAATGACTAACAGGATCAGCCGTTGTGCAATATTACGAAGAATAAAATTCCACATGGTCTTCTGTACGATTTCCTATTGAAATGTTGTCATCCCTGCTTGCCTCTGGCAGGGACCTCTCCCTGAATGTACCTTCCTATTCTAAAGATGCCTGCCAACTGCATGCAGGCATGACGAAAAGGGAAATTGGTATTAATTGAAAGAATGCCAATACATGCTAATCCCAGATCAATTAAAAATCCGGCGTGAATTCCAGTTTTCGCCATTTGTGAAAATGAAAGGTTATATCCCCACTCTTCATTGGATAAATTTTTTGATATTCTTCTTTGCCATCGGCGCCTTTCTGCACCAAGACAATCTTTTTATCCAACACCCTTGTACTTAATGGCGCGTATAAGAATGTATAGGGTTGATCCTCGTGGATCAATCGATGCAGTTCGTGTGTGAGTTGACGTTGTCGATTTCGATTATATTCTTGTCGAATGCGGACAATGAGTTCATCGGCTCGTTGACTCTTATAGCCTACAAAATTGAGTTGTTGTGGCCCCGCCTGACTTGAATGCCAAATCTGATAGAGATCAGGGTCAATCCCCATGCTC
Source organism: uncultured bacterium (assembly GCA_965370985.1). Classification (GTDB taxonomy): domain Bacteria; phylum Nitrospirota; class Nitrospiria; order Nitrospirales; family UBA8639; genus Nitrospira_E. The sequence continues at coordinate 7,108 of CBDUWS010000056.1, read as the reverse complement.
CATCCCAAGACGACCGCATCGAAGTCACCGGTATTGACAAAATCCCCCAAGAACACGGCCCACTCGAAGACTTGGGTGTTCACTTTCACCCCGATTTTTTTCCAAGCATTTTGCGCAATGACCATCAGATTCTTTCGAATGGGATTTCCATTATTGGTAATCAGATTGAATTGAAAAATCTTTCCATCCTTTTCCAGCCATCCATCTTCATTCTTTTGCCAACCAGCATTCTTAAAAATGGCTTGCGCCCCTTGAGGATCGTAGGGCAGGGGTTGAATAGAAGAGTCATACCATTCGGTATTTTTCGGATAGGGGCCGGTCGTACGTTCACCTTCTCCGTACATCAGATATTGAATGATTTCATCCACATTGATCGCCATCCCTAGGGCCTTACGAATATCTGCGTCAGCAAACAAGGGTTTCCGATTGTTATAGCCAATATACGTGTACGCAAATCCCAAGCTGGAGAACCATTGATATGTGGGGTCGTTTTTATAACGGTCGACCTGATGGGGTTGAGCCCCATAAAAGTCGATGGCCCCGGTGCGAAATTCCACTTCTTGCGTGAAGAGTTCCGGAATGATCCGCATGAAATAATCCTGATACTGCGCTGGGCCTTCCCAATACTCATCAAACCGCTTGAGATGAATAAATTCATCTCCCTGCCATTCCACAAACTGAAAACGCCCACTCCCAATAGGATGTCGGTTGAATCGACTATCTCGCATCCCAAAGGTTTTCTGCGCTTCTTCGGACAAACCCCGCTCTTGTTTTTCACGAGTCAATGAGACGTCATTGAGAAGATGCTCAGGCAGGATGCCCATCGTCCAAGCATTAATGGCAGGGGAATAAAGACGCTTATAAATGATTTTCACCGTATAGAGATCTAGGGTCTCCACCGTTTTTATTGGTTCGAAATCCGGTGTCCGTGGCGACAGATTTTTCGGATTCATAATGGCTTCGTAGGTAAACTTCACATCGCCGGCATCAAATGCATGCCCATCATGAAAAGTCACGCCCTGTCGAAGATGAAATACAATGGTCGGATTGTGTTCCCCAATAGGAAGGATTTCGGGAAATTTCGCACGTAGGGATTGCTCGGTTTCTTTGGTGAGTTCTTTTAGAGGATGAATCATCTCATCGTAAGGAAAATGGTCGAAATAATGCCCCCCTATAATCGGTTTGAGACGATCAAACAAATCTTGGTCTACCCGGGAAAGGGCGAAGGCCACTCGTTCCGGAACCTTGACCGTCACGGGCACGTCTTTGAGCTGCGGCTTGCCCTCTGCATTCGGTAATAGTAAGGAAATGATTTCTTCCCTTTGACTAGCCGGCAACAGTTCAAGCGATTGAACATAATCTTTCAAGCCATCCTCTGCTCCTGTTTCCCATGCCTCATGAATTTTTTGAAAGAGCTGTGCTCCCGTCACTTCTGTTCCATCAGGAAACCGCTGATGGGGGTTAACCGCCAAGTACGCCCGTTCGGTAATCTGCCAATCAGTAGCTAACCGACCCCGTAAGTCTAGATTCTCATCTAAATCCAAAAGTCCTTCAAACACATGACTGACAATCCCGGAACTGGCTGAATCAGCATTCAAAATGGGATTGAGGATCTTGGCATCGCCGCTCGACCCTTCAATATAGGTCACCAGACGGTTGGGGTTTCCCGCCGCTTGATTTTCGTAGGTTGGAACCCAGAAATAGGATTGAACTAGCAGGAGGACCAATACAAGAGGTATGAACAGAAGGAGTCGTTTAACAAACATTATTTGTCAGGGGCACCCAAATAAAACAAAAATATTTCAATGATATCAAGAACCTTCAGGCGATGCCATGCCTGATTATTGTTATCCACAGCAAGTCAATTAACGAAAACCGCCCTTACCCCAGCGGAGAATTCAGCAGCCAGAGCATTTTGAACTTGCAGTCTTTTTTCGATTTCGCTAAAATCCTCGTTCCTTTTTTTTAGCATCCCTTGTTATATGGTGCGGGCATGAATACTTCCAACAATTTTGCTCGGCAGCAAGCTTTTCTTAGTCCCTGTCCAATGCCGGAGGACAAATCTTTTCATTTTCAATCCTTCCCTCATCAATTCGAGATGAGCTCTGTGACCTATTCGTCTTTATTTTTCCCCAAATGTGACGTTCGACACACAGAGTTCCGTTTCCCGGATAGTCTGTTGAAGGAGGATTTTTCATGGAGGATCGATCTCATTCACGCACCGTCTTAATCGTTGACGACCATCAAGGTCTGATTTCTCTCATTCAACGGTGCCTCTCTCGAGAAGGGTTTCACACCGCCTTCGCTCATAGCGGGGAAGAAGCTCTAACCTGGCTATCACACCATCACGCTGATCTTCTCCTTCTGGATTTGCAACTCGCCGACATGTCCGGCGAAGATCTCATCCACCATCTCAAGCAACGCGACCTCTCGCTCCCATTTATTGTCGTGACTGGTCAAGGCGACGAACGTCTTGCCGTCAAGATGATGAAACGTGGCGCTCGCGATTATTTCATTAAAGACAGCAGTCTCATCGAGCTTCTCCCATCAATTGTGACGCAAACGTTTGAGCAGCTCCATCAGGAGCAGCGGCTCAGTCTCGCCGAGGAGACGTTACGCGAAGAACGCGAACGCATGGCCATTACCCTGTCCTCGATTGTAGAAGGCGTCTTGACGACAGACAACCGAGGCCGTATCACCTATATGAATGACATGGCAGAAGAGTTGAGCGGATGGAATCAACGAAACGCCATGGGACGATCCATCGAAGAAGTCGTACGTTTTCTTGATTCCGGGGTGAACGAAGAAAACGTCCATCCCGTCACTCATGTTTTAGCGGTCGGCTCTCCGCTTCACCCGCTTGATCATTACCCTCTGTTCGATCCAGTCAAAGGAGAACGACCAGTTGTCTATAGCGTATCCCCTTTACGACGATCAGACGGCAACCTCTTAGGAACTGTGTTAATTCTGCGTGATATGACCGAACGAATCAAATTAGATGAGGAACGCCTTAAAGCCAGCAAATTGGATTCTTTAGGCCTCCTGGCCGGTGGCATTGCACATGATTTCAATAACCTGCTCACCACAATCCTGGGAAATATTTCTATGACAAAATCCTGGGTGAACACCAGGGATCATTTATTTACCTTCCTGTCGGAAGCGGAAAATGCGTCGCTTCGTGCGAAAAAACTCACGCAACAACTCCTCACGTTTGCGAAAGGGGGCACTCCCCTCAAAAAACCCTTAACCTTGCAGCAGATCATCCCTGAATCAGCAGCGTTTGCCCTCTCAGGATCATCGACCTGCTGCCACTGTGACATCCCGGAAGACATCTGGCTTATCCAGGCCGATGAAGGACAAATAAGCCAGGTGATTCACAATCTGGCCGTCAATGCACAACAGGCCATGCCCACAGGCGGCACACTGACCATCGGCGCAGAAAATGTTATGTTAACCGCCGAACAGGCCAGGCAAACGTCACTGCCCGAACCAGGGAATTACATTAAACTTACTGTCCAAGACAGCGGAACCGGCATACCACCCTATGCCTTGCACAAAATTTTTGATCCGTACTATTCAACGAAAAAAACCGGCAGCGGACTCGGCCTGAGTACGGCCTATTCCATCATCAACAATCACCATGGCACAATTGCCGTTTCATCCGTTCAGAACCAGGGCTCAACCTTTGTCATCTATCTACCAGCAGCTCAGGAAACCACGATGGTCCCTGAAGATTCGCTTTCCACAATGCCGGGAGAAGGGCGAGTCCTCGTTATGGATGATGAAGAATCAATTCGTCTCCTGGTGGGGGAAATGCTCCGGTATCTAGGGTACGAGGTGCAGTGCGTTGCGGAGGGGAAAGAAGCGCTTGAGCGCTATCAGGAAGCGTATCACACACATCAACCCTTTAATGCCGTCATTTTGGATTTAACCGTACCGGGCGGCTTGGGGGGAAAAGACACCGTAGAACAACTGCGGCAATTCGACCCTCAAGTCAAAGCCATTGTATCAAGTGGGTACTCCAACGATCCTGTGCTCTCACGGTACTCGACATTTGGATTTCATGGCGTCGTGGCCAAACCGTTTCGTCTTGCAGAACTGAGTCAGGTGCTACACCAAATCACCGCATGATTAGAAAATATGTGTGTGGGAAATAAATGGAAAACGTTTTCAGGTGTCGTCTATAACTCTATTTTGACCTCACCCTCTTCCACAATCGTTTGGTAGACTTTAATATTGCTGGACGGATTGTTCGCACAATGACCTGTTTTGACGTTATATTCCCAACCATGCCAAGGACAAGTCACGGTCTCTCCTTCGAGATCACCTTCGCCTAACGGCCCACCACGATGAAGGCACATATTATCGGTCACATGGAATGCCCCATCCACATTGAAGACCGCTAGACATTTATCGTTCACTTCTACGACAATACCATTCCCTGCACTCAACTCATCTGTGTTCGCTACTCGTAGCCACTCTCCCATATTCCCACCTCGTTCAATACGGATGATTCTTCATCACCGATTATGATTTCTGTAACGGTTCCTTAATTTTTTTCAGTAAACTTGAGAGAGGAGGAATTGACCCGCTCTCTTCCCCTTCAGCTTGCTTCAATTGATTCACAAGCGTCCGCACAATCTGGAGAAATGCCTGTGTTTGGGGAGAATCAGGATTTTTGACCATGATCGGACTTCCCTGATCGCCACCCTCTCGAATAGCCGGATCGAGAGGAATGCGGCCAAGAAACGGGACTTCGAATTTTTTGGCAGCCTGTTCGCCTCCGCCAAAGGAAAAAATCTCAGTGCGCTCTCCACAATGCCCACACACAAAATAACTCATATTTTCTACGACGCCCAGCAAGGGGACATTCACTTTTTTGAACATCGTCATACCTTTTCTCACATCGGAGAGGGCTACTTCTTGAGGGGTCGTGACGGTGATGGCGCCGGTCAACGGCACTAATTGAGAAAGGGTCAACGGCACATCCCCGGTTCCGGGCGGAAGGTCAATCAACAAATAATCAAGTTCGCCCCAAACCACATCACGGAAAAATTGTTGAATAGCGGAATGGACCATCGGGCCTCGCCATACCACAGGCGTATCCTCAGGAACGAAAAACCCCATGGAGATGACTTTTACTCCCTGGCCTTCGGCAGGGGTGATTTTGTCTCCTTCTTTGATGGGCTCTTTCGTTACCCCAATCATCATGGGAATATTCGGACCATAAATATCCGCATCCATAATCCCAACGGCATAACCTTCTTGCTTGAGGGCCACAGCCATATTCACTGTCACGGTCGATTTCCCCACTCCACCTTTTCCGCTACTCACCGCGATGATATGTTTCACACCAGGAAGCAGATTCTCCTGGGGCTGATTGGCCGCGGCAGCCGACTGGGTGGGGGGTTGTTGTTCTGCCATTTGTCGTTCTCCTTCATGAAAACATCATCGGGTACATCTTTACTGCGAATCAAGACTGTTGAGCTACACAGCTTCTTTTTCCATCATACAGGCACTACACCTTTTCTCAAACTCTTTCCAATGAAGATAAGGGTCTAGAGTGGTTCCTAATGAAGACAACAGAAATGTTAGGGAGAAAACTGTCGGTGGAAGAATCCCTAGCCAAGTTGCATAGCAAACTTTTTTCGGGAACGTCCAATGAGCGGTTCATGATGGTTTTGACGATTAGCGGCAATCACTGGATCCAAAATTTCGCCACACGTAATGCATCGCCACCCTGAAAAGTAAATGGCCCCAGATTCGTCCGCCACATCACCAAATTTATCTTGAACCATAATTCCCTTACACCGTGGACAATCCATACACTGCACCCCTTCCTACAACAACACAAGAATAAAAAATGAATTCGTAGATCAGTGTACATAGCAAGGGAGATACCGAAATAAATTATTCGCAAGTTATTGATTTAAAAAGATAATTTTAATAAGCTAAAAACATAGATGTTTCAAATTGAAACACATATAATTATAATTAATGTAAATAATAATGTAAACAGCTGATTACATTGGTTATTTTACATATAGTTACTAATAGGTATCAAATGATCCCAAAATGAAACAAGCTAGCCTTCAGGCTTTATCCCAAATAGTCTCACTTTTCGCCATAAGGTCGACCGACCAATCCCTAACTGCTGGGAAGCCTCCTTGAAATGCCAGCCAGTTTTGTCTAAAGCTCGGCAGATGGCTTGTCGCTCAATAGCTTGTAGCGATTCCGTGTCGGTCCATTCTCGATGCTCCAAGTAATGTTGTTGTAAATCAGCCGGAAGATGCTCAAATTGAATGATGTGTCCCTCACAACAGACAAAGGCATGCTCCATCACATTCTGAAGTTCACGGATATTCCCAGGAAAAGGATACTGTTCAAGCACCATCAGCGATTGCGGAGAGAGCCCGTCGATCTGTTTGCTCATCTCCCGATTGAATTTCTCTCGATAATGATTAACAAGCAAGGGAATATCTTCCGATCGATCACGAAGCGGAGGTAGCGCGACGGGTATGACTCGAATCCGATAATACAAGTCCTCCCGAAAGCGGCCTTCCCGAACGGCATCTTCCAGATTTCGATTCGTTGCGGCCACAATCCTTACATCGACACTTATTGTCTCATTAGACCCGACCCGTTCAAACCGTCCCCGTTCAAGGACTCCCAACAATTTCACCTGAGTCGCCAAGCTCATTTCACCAATTTCATCCAGAAAGATGGTGCCACCATTCGCGATTTCAAACCGACCCGGTTTATCGACATAGGCATCCGTGAATGCCCCTTTCACATGACCAAACAGTTCGCTTTCTAACACCCCTTCCGACAAACTCGACCCATTGACGACAACAAAAGGCGCCTGCCTCCGCGGACTATGGGCATGCAAGGCATAGGCAATCAATTCTTTCCCAGTCCCACTCTCGCCAGTAATCAATACTGAGGACTTCGACGCTGCAATGGCAGGAAGTTTGGCAAAAATGTCCTGCATGAGCGGGCTCCGGCCCACCATATGGTCGAATTGCACTTGCTCACCCAAGCGATGTTTGAGCTCTGAAACCTCCGCCGTTTTGGCACATAATTCTCGAACAAGAGAGACATCCCGGAT
>CBDUWS010000055.1:0-8573 GCA_965370985.1 uncultured bacterium | reverse complement strand
TCGGCAACAAAGACGTCGTCGAACGAACTGTGGCGGTCATAAATAATGGATGACGCCATTATTTTAAAAGGGGTCAGACTCGATTTATTTCCCAGAAAATCACTGGCTTTAGGGACGTTCAAAATATTAATTCGAGTCTCCCCCTACTTATGGAGACGCTACTTGCGGAGTTTCCTGATGGTTTCCGTTAACTCGTGCTGGCAAAGCGTTTCATGGAGAACCGAGTAGTCTCGGGTGGCGCCACTGTTTAAAAAATGGCGTTATTCAGTCACAACGCGGATGATTTCGTCTTTTGTCATGGCCAGGGTTTGTACGGCGGAAACCCCCTTGCGTGTAAGCTTCGGCTTGTGGAACCGAGAAACTTTTCATCTTAAAGCTGCCAAACGCCGCCTTTCAACCTCTAGTCTCTTTCAAATGTGACATGGTTCTTAGCGGGGGCATGGTAATAATTCAGTTCTAAGCCAATGATTATATGGACTTTTTTCTTGATTTTTTTTATGTCCTTTTAAGGTACCTAACTATGGAAAACTCTCTGGGACTTTCGTGACATGCCTTATGGGTCTTTTGATTGATTGCAGAGCATGAAGGCCATTCGTACAATGCACGTTCCCACGATCTTGTGGGTTGGTCTGATTTTGTCTTTCACATTTTAGTCCCTGACGGAAGGGTAGGATTATGGCAAAAGTCCTTGAAGGCCCAGGAATGGGTTTGCTGCGCAAATGGGGAATTTCTACCCCCAACTATGCCGTAGTGTCCTCCAATGAAGAGTTTGAAGAACTCTCCAAGGTTAATGATTGGCTCCAAAAGAGCAAACTCGTCGTCAAAGCCCACGAAGCGTTGGGTTCCCGGTTTAAATTGGGTCTAGTCAAGGTTGGGTTAGATTTGGCCGGTGCCAAATCTGCCGTCAAAGAAATGCTTGGAAAACAGCTTGAGTCTGTCACTATTCGGGAGGTGATTATCTCGGAGGCTATCGATCACAAGGACGAATATTATGCCTCGGTCAAATCCACCCGTGATGGCGTGGATGTGATGGTGACGACCTTCGGCGGCGTGGAAGTTGAAGCCAATTGGGAGAAGGTGAAAAAGTTGGCCGTTGAAATCGGAGAATCTCCTACGGACGCTCAATTAGCTACTTTATCGAAAGACGCGGGTTTTACCGGGGAGACGGTCACGAAAATGGCTGAATTTTTGAAAAAACTCTATACCTGCTTTGATAATGAAGATGCGCAATATGTGGAGATCAATCCCGTTGTCCAAAATCAAAGTGGTGACTTGGTTGCTCTTGATGCGGTGACCCTGCTGGATGGCGATGCCAAGTTTCGTCATAAAGATTGGACCTTCCCCTTCGCGGCCGAATTTGGTCGTGCCTATACCACCAACGAGGAAGAAGTGATGGCGGTGGATGCCAAGGTTAAAGGTTCCGTGAAATTGATTGAAATTCCCGGGGGCAATATTGCCATGTTGCCAGCCGGTGGTGGTGCAAGTGTGTACTACTCGGATGCGGTGGTGGCGCGTGGCGGCAAATTGGCCAACTACGCAGAATATTCCGGCGATCCTCCTGATTGGGCCGTGGAAGTGCTCACGGAAAAAGTCTGTTCGTTGCCGAATATCAAGCATATTATTGTGGGTGGCGCCATTGCCAATTTCACCGATGTGAAAAAGACCTTCGGCGGCATTATCAATGCGTTCCGCAAAGCGAAGGCCGAAGGCAAACTGAATGGGGTGAAGATCTGGGTGCGACGTGGCGGCCCCAATGAATTGCAAGGGTTGGCGGCCATGCGGGCATTACAGGATGAAGGCTTTGATATTCACGTGTTTGACCGCACGACACCATTAACAGACATTGTCGATATGGCAATGGCGGAAAAATAATCTATTTGAATGAGAGAAATTAGGAGACTGCTTCAATGAGTATTCTTGCCACGAAAGACACGCATGTTGTTATTCAGGGTGGTCTGGCTGGAGTTAATGCTGCCCGTCGTATGGCGGAGTTCTGCTACATGAATAAACAACCGATGAACGTGTCGGCGTTTGTGTATCCGCCGGATGCGGGAAAAACGAATGATGTGGTATGCGGAACGGAGCTTGTGCCGATTCCCATCTATAAGACCGTTGCAGATGCCACCGCGAATCATCCGGAAATTAATACCAGCCTGGTCTATATCGGTGCGAATCGGGCCTATCAAGGCACGATGGAAGCCCTGGATGATCACAAAATCCAAACGGTCTCCATGATTACTGAAGGTGTCCCGGAAAAAGACGCCAAACTTCTTGGGAAGCATGCCAGAAAATTGGGGAAAACGTTTAACGGTCCTTCTTCGATTGGTGTGGTGTCTGCAGGGGAATGTCGCTTAGGGGTGATAGGGGGAGCCTTTGATAATTTGGTGGCCTGTAAGTTGTATCGTCCAGGTTCATTTGGCGTCATTACCAAATCAGGTGGCCTGTCCAACGAGATTATCTGGATCTGTTCTCAGTTTGCTGACGGAATTACGACAGCGATTGGAATTGGTGGGGATGCTTACCCGGGGACTGATTACGTCAGTTATTTGGAAATGTTTGAAAACGACCCACAAACCAAAGCGGTCGTGTTAGTCGGAGAAATGGGTGGTGATTTAGAGGAGGGTGCCGCCGAATGGTACGGCGCTAAAAAGCGCAGGATCAAACTGCTGGCGGTGGTGTCGGGTTTCTGTCAAGAAAGCCTGCCCAAAGGGATGAAGTTTGGCCATGCCGGTGCGAAAGAAGGGTTGAAAGGCGAAGGGTCTGCCCGGTCGAAAGCCGAGGCCTTGAAGAAATCTGGCGCAAACGTGCCTGAAACGTTTGGTGCCTTAGGTCCTGCTATAAAAGCAACGTATGAAGAATTGCTCAAGAGTGGGGCGGTTAAAGCGATTCCCGATTTAGCTCCTGCTGATGTGCCGCGTCTTCCTAAGACGGTAGCTGAAGCCCAGAAGGATGGAGAAGTGTTAGTGGCGCCGCTCATTCGTTCGACCATCTGTGATGATCGGGGAGACGAACCGCTATATCAAGGCTATCCGGCTTCGGAACTAATTAATGCCGGCTATGACATTCCCCACGTTATTGGATTGTTATGGGACAACCGGTTGGTGACCCAACAAGAAGCTGAAATCATCAAGCGCATTATTATGTTGTCGGCTGATCACGGGCCTTGTGTCAGCGGCGCGTTGACGACAGTCATTGCCGCTTGTGCGGGGATTGGCTTATCACAAGCTGTTGCGGCCGGCATGATCATGATTGGCCCACGCTTTGGTGGGGCGGTGACCGACGCAGGTCGTTGGTTTAAATATGCCATTGATAACAAGCTGACTGTAGATGACTTCCTGGTCTATATGAAGAAAAATGTAGGACCGGTTCCGGGCATTGGACATCGGGTAAAAAGCTTACGCAATCCCGATAAGCGAGTGAAAGAGCTTGTGAGGCATGTGAAAAGTCTTGGGATCAAAACGCCACATTTAGACTTCGCCTTAGAAGTTGAAAAAATTACAGCTGCGAAAAAGGACAATCTGATTCTCAACGTAGATGGCACAATGGCTGCTGTGTTGGTGGATATCGGATTCCCCGTGGATAGCTTAAACGGATTCTTTGTCCTTGCCAGAACGATTGGCATGATTGGCCATTGGACCGATCAAAAGCGACAGGGCAGCCGGCTCATCCGTCTGTTTGATTACTTGGTGAATTATGCCTCACCCAAACGACGAGAAGTGCCAAAATTAAAATAAGAAAGACTTGTAAGCCTATTGTTGTGAATTATCGTCACTCAACGTTGAACTGAAAACAGGAGAACCGGTTATGTCAGTAGATATGGTCAAAAAACTCTATGCGTCAATGGGGCCGATGGTGGAAAAAGCCCGAAAACAATTCGGGCATCCATTGACGTTGGCTGAAAAAATTCTTGTCAGTCATGCCGATAATTTTGATACGCAAACATGGGAACGCGGCAAAGCGATGTTGTCTCTTCGCCCTGATCGAGTGGCCATGCAAGATGCCACAGCGCAAATGGCCATATTGCAATTTATTCAAGCGGGCAAAACGAAGGCGGCGGTTCCCAGCACGATTCATTGTGATCATTTGATCCGCGCAGAAATGGGATCGGAAAAAGATCTCATGATTGCGAATAATGAAAATCGAGAGGTCTATAATTTCTTAGAATCGGCTGCCCGGAAGTATGGCATCGGATTCTGGAAGCCAGGGGCTGGGATCATCCATCAGGTCGTTCTTGAAAATTATGCTTTTCCAGGCGGACTGATTATTGGAACAGATTCTCATACTCCAAATGGTGGTGGATTGGGTATGCTGGCTATTGGCGTCGGCGGGGCCGATGCGGGTGAAGTCATGGCTGGCTTACCATGGGAAGTTCTGCATCCAAAGCTTATTGGCGTGAAACTCACTGGAAAGTTAAATGGCTGGGCCTCTCCTAAAGATGTCATTTTATATATTTGCGGGAAACTGACGGTCAAAGGCGGCACCAATAAAATTGTTGAGTATTTTGGCCCTGGTGCGGCGACCATCAGTGCGACGGGAAAAGGCACCATTACGAATATGGGAGCCGAATTAGGTGCGACGACGTCCGTGTTCCCGTTTGATCAAAAGATGGTGGCCTATTTGAATATGACGGAGCGGGCCGACATTGCGAAATTAGCCGAAGTGAATAACGCGCTGTTGGTGGCTGACCCGGAAGTGTATCAGTCACCAGAGAAATATTATGATGAGATCGTCGAGATTGATTTGTCCACCCTTGAACCATATGTTGTTGGACCGCACTCGCCTGATTTAGCTCGGCCGATTTCAAAGTTGGCGGCGGAAGCCAAAGAAAAAGGCTATCCCGTAGAATTAAAAGCTACCTTGTTAGGAAGTTGCACCAATTCTTCGTACGAAGATATTGGGCGCTCCGCGCACATTGCCCAACAGGGATTAAAAGCCGGGCTCAAATCTAAGACGGCATTCCTTGTGTCACCAGGCTCTGAACGAATCTTCAATACCATGAAACGCGACGGGTTTATGAAAACCTTTGAAGATATGGGCGCGACGGTTTTGGCAAATGCCTGTGGCCCCTGCATTGGTCAATGGAAACGTGCTGATGCTGTCAAAGGCAAAGCCGACTCCATTGTCAGTACTTTTAACCGAAATTTCCCTGGTCGAAATGATGGCGTTGCCGAGACCTTGTCCTTTCTTGCCAGTCCTGAAGTTGTGACGGCCTATGCGCTGTCCGGGGATTTAGGTTTTGATCCGGTTCATGACACCCTCAAAGCCGCAGATGGAAAAGAATTCAAATTGGAACCACCTCAAGGCGATGAATTGCCTAGTCAAGGCTTTGCTAAAGCTGAAGAAGGGTACGTGGCTCCTGCGGAAAATGGCGAGGGCTTGGAAGTTGACCTTCCTCCCACGAGTGAGCGTCTGCAATTGCTTCAACCGTTCCCCCGTTGGGATGGCAAGGATTTCGAGAAGCTTACCATCTTGATTAAAACCAAAGGCAAGACCACGACTGATCATATCTCGCCTGCGGGTCCGTGGCTCAAGTTTCGTGGCCATTTAGATAAAATCAGTGACAATATGTTCTTAGGTGCTAACAATGCGTTCACCAGCGAGGCCGGAAAAGGGAACAACGTGCTCACGGGTGAAAGCAACTTGACGTTGGCACAAATTGCCCGTGATTATAAATCGAAAGGAATTGCGTCTTTTGTGGTTGGTGATGAAAACTATGGCGAAGGTAGTAGCCGGGAACATGCTGCTATGTCGCCACGATTTCTTGGAGTCTTAGCGGTACTCACAAAAAGTTTTGCCCGCATTCACGAGACCAATTTGAAAAAGCAAGGCATTCTACCAATGACGTTTGCCAATCCGGCTGACTATGATCAGATCGAACAAGAGGATCAGGTAAGTGTCACGGGCTTAAAGGATTTGGCCCCAGGAAAACCCATTTCAGTGACGATTCATAAAAAAGATGGGAAGGAAATCACGATTCAAGCGAATCATAGTATGACCGAGCCCCAAATCACGTGGTTCAGGGCTGGTTCGGCCTTAAATGCTTTAAACTAAGGCAATCCTGGGTACTGGTAAAAGCAGTTTTTAGAAAATACTAAAGATAGATTCCTGCCAAAAAATTGCAGGAATGACGAGAAAAAGAGGTATTCGTTTTCTAATCAAGCTTCTTACTGTCTTGTCATTCCCGACATTTTTTATCGGGAATCCTTCTGTGCTGTTTTAGGGCGTAGGTCCGCTGACTCGGACCTGACTGTTTTTTGTGGGCGCAATTTTCCTAACTTTTGAACCAGGTGGATCATGACTGTTCCATTGTATTCGCGGTAGTCCATGGGTAATCAAGAAACCACAACACAAGATAATGCCATCCAACCACAGATGGTGACCGTAGAAATTGACGGAAAAAAATTCCAGGTGCCGGCAGGCATCACCCTCATGAAAGCCATGTGGTATGCCAGGAAAGAAGTGGTGCGGGGAGCTGGATGTTTAGGTGGCTTTTGCGGGGCCTGTGCAACGTATTATCGAACCAAGGATGACCCCAAGGTCAAAACCTGTTTAGCCTGCTCCAAGGCTGTGGAAGATGGAATGTCATTTTCCTTTATGCCGGCGTTTCCTGCAAGAAAAGCGATCTATAACATTCAAGAGCTCAAAGATCCTAAGCAGGATTTATTTGAACTCTATCCAGAAGCCCCTCTGTGCCGAAATTGTAATGCCTGTACCGAGGCTTGTCCCCAGAAAATCGATGTGCGGGAAGGTGTGTGGAAAGCGGTGTTTGGCGACTTCAAAGCCGTGTCGGAAATGTTCATGGATTGTGTCATGTGTGGAATGTGTGCTCCCGTGTGTATCGCAGATATCGCGCCAAACCTTGTTGCGGTCTATGCGAGCCGTGCCCAGGGTGTGCATTTTACGGACAGGCCGGAAGGACTCGACAAACGTATTCGAGAAATTTCTGAAGGCAAATTTAATCAAGATTGGGAACGGGTGTTGCAGCTCACGGATGAAGAATTGCAAAACACTTCCGTCTGCTCACAATAACTCTCAAGTCCATCATTTCCCATGGATTTTCATACTGAACACAATCTGGTTCATCAGACGCGGGATGCCCGGCGGGCGCAAACTCTACCTAAGCTTTCAGTAGAAGAGCGCGATTCGCTGATCAAAAAGTTTCATCCTGACCATCGGAGTGAAGCCTACCGTCCTATTAAATTTGGGCCAAATGTAGGCGAATCGACCGTGACAGAGGTTGCGACGTTGTTGGAAGGCGATAGTCCGATTGCGTCTGACTTTGTTCCGACACCAGATTACACGGTGGATGTGTTAGTGGTGGGCGGCGGCGGAGCTGGATGCGCGGCAGCACTCCACGCGCATGCGCAAGGGGCTCATGTTCTTTTAGCCACTAAGCTTCGTTTGGGAGATTCTAATTCCGTGATGGCCCAAGGGGGAATGCAGATTGCAGTGGCCCCCGATGACTCTCCGGTTCAACACTTCCTCGATACGCTCAAGGGTGGTCAAATGAAGAATGACCATCAGCTCTTGAAAGTGATGGTGGAGGAAGGGCCCGCGATTGGCAAGTGGCTGTTGGAATTGGGTGTCTTGTTTGATCGAGATTCCGATGGGAATTTGCATGTCAAAAAAGGCGGGGGCAGTTCCCAGGCCCGCCTCGTGACGTGTTCAGACTATACCGGCTTGGAAATCATGCGGGTGTTAAAAGATGAGGTCTTGAATAAAAAAATCCCATTGTTGGAATTTGCGGCAGCCGTGGAATTGTTGAGTGATGGCCAGGGAACCTGCACGGGAGCCATCATGCGAGACTTGGATAATAAACAGTTGGTTGTCGTGGCTGCCAAGACCGTTATTTTGGCTACGGGTGGTATCGGTCGTTTACATATTCAGGGTTTTCCAACGAGCAA
Source organism: uncultured bacterium (assembly GCA_965370985.1). GTDB lineage: Bacteria > Nitrospirota > Nitrospiria > Nitrospirales > UBA8639 > Nitrospira_E. The sequence continues at coordinate 669 of CBDUWS010000055.1, read as the reverse complement.
CCATTATGGCGCTACAGGCGATGCATTGGTGCTGGCATATAGGTTGGGAGTACCTCTCGTACACATTGATACCTTTCAATACCATCCCTCAGGAGGAGTGTATCCTGAACAATTGGTGGGTGTGCTGGTGACGGAAGGGATACGGTCTGAAGGCGGGCATTTGGTGAATGCCAAAGGTGAACGCTTTGTTAATGAATTGGACACCCGGGATGTCGTGTCTTCTTCCATCATTCGAGAATGCGAAGAAGGACGTGGCGTGCGAACGGCTTCCGGCCGAGTCGGGGTCTGGCTCGATACGCCTTTATTAGAAGTGGAGCATGGCGAAGGAACGTTAGAAAAACATTTCCCGGCCATGGTTCGGCAATATGAACGATATGACGTGGATATGCGAAAAGATCCAGTGTTGATCTATCCGACCCTTCATTATCAGAACGGTGGAGTCAAAATTGACACCAACGGTGAAACCCCTGCGCCGAATTTATTTGTCGCGGGGGAAGCATCAGGTGGCTTACATGGCAGGAATCGACTTATGGGGAATTCTCTCTTAGATTTGATGGTCTATGGAAGGCGAGCCGGAATGAATGCTGCCGAAAGGGCGAAGTCGATGTCGCAAGGTCCCTTGACTTTGGAGCACCTCGCAAAATTTCGTGAGGAAATGAAAAAACATCA
>CBDUWS010000054.1:0-8577 GCA_965370985.1 uncultured bacterium | reverse complement strand
GACGTGGCCTCATCAAGAATGAGGATTCTTGGATCTTTCAGCAAGGCCCGAGCAATGGCCACCCGCTGACGTTGCCCACCCGATAGGTTCACACCCTTTTCCCCTAAAACCGTCTCATACCCTTCTGGAAGGGCTTGAATAAATTCATGGGCATTGGCGCGTTGGCTCGCTTCAAGAACATCCGCCTCGGCGGCTTCCCAGCGACCATACCGGATATTGTCCATAATGGTTCCACCAAACAAGAATGTTTCTTGTGGAACCAAGGCGAGTTGATGGTACAAACTGTCCAATTGAATGGATTTCACATCCTGACCGTCAATGAGCACTCGTCCCTTGGTGGGATCATAAAAACGGTGAAGCAGATTAATGATCGTAGTCTTCCCAGCCCCGGTCGGTCCCACAAGTGCCACACATTCTCCGGCCTTAATTGAAAAGGAGACCCCTTCCAATACCGGCGGGCGTTCTTCATAGGCAAATTGTACCTCTTCGAACTGCACATCACCCCGAATTGGCACTAAAGGCTGGGCGTCTGGACTATCTTGAATGTCCAACGGTGTGTCCAGCAGCTCGAACACTCGGATCATCGCTCCTTGGACTTCCTTTACCTGAGAAAAAATCCGTGCTGCAGACCCGAACGGTCCAATTAAAATTCCCGCAAACAGGACAAAGGCGAAGAGCTCGCCGGGAGACAACTGCCCTTCTATGACCTGTTTGCCTCCATACCACAACACACCAATCGCCATCACAAAAGTGAAGAAGGTAATCACCGGAACAAATACCGCCAAGACCGCCGTTCGCTGCATGGTTGTGGCTAAAAGCCCTTCCACTCCCAAACGAAACCTTGCTTCTTCTCTTTGGCCCTGCACAAACGATTTCACTTCTCGGATGCCCGAGACTACTTCCTCAATGAGAGTGGTCACATGAGCTGTTTGATCCTGAATTTTCATGGACAGCGATTTCAATCGTTTCCCAAAAATCCGTGCCACAATCGCCAGCAAGGGTAGGAGAATGAGAATCAGCAGACACAGACGCCAATTCATCACCAAGAGAAACCCCACTCCTCCGATAATCGTCACTAGATGCTTGAGGGCATCCATTGGCGTTTCAGTCAGGAGTTTTTGAATCACACCCACATCGTTCATCAGCCGGGAAATCAACTCACCCGTGCGTCGTTTGGCAAAGAAGTTGAGGGATAACCGATGAAGATGCGAAAAGACATGTGTACGAAAATCGGCCATCACGCGCTGAGAGGCCAAAGCTGTCAAATAACTATGCCCCATAGACAAGATGCCTTGCCCGACCACCAATCCGATAAACATCCATACCATGGCGGTTAACTGCTGAAGATCTTTTTGCACAGTGATCAAATCCCATAAGGACCCAGCCAATCTGATCAGCACGAGATTGCAGGCCGCTACACCCATAACGGCCACCCCGGCACAAACCATGATCACCATCTGAGGACGAACAAAAGGCAGAAATCGAGACCACTGATTCATACAAATCTCACACAGCTACTGAATGAGTCAGAACAGGAGAATGGAGTTAGTGGGAAAAATATCCGCAAGCGCTGGATGAGGAAGAAAAGGCGAGAAACAAAAGGCCGGCTATCAATCGATTTGAACAACCGATTCGATTTGCATTTTATTGAGAGCGACAAATTCCGAATGGTGTACATCATCAATTATGACATCGGTCAAATTAACAAAGATGACCGATTCATCATTTAACACATCCGAAATTCGATTCCGCATAGGGGGAATTAAGAGTTCACCGACATAGGTCGACAGGGAGGAGCGTACCCTTATACGAGTCTTTTTCCCCTGGGTCATACATATACCCCTTTCCCTGCTGACCTTATGAAATTAATTACGACGCTTGGCGAATTTCATGCGGCGACGAAGTTTTTTATGTTTATGCTTGCGCATCTTCTTCCTTCGCTTTTTGACCACACTCGACATAGAAATGGATTCCTGGGTTAAAAATTGTTAGACGGCAAAGCAATAAAGCTACACTTACACATCTCTCTTGAGCAAAAAAGCTAGCAGAACACGCGCTGTTCCTATCATAGGGTCCAGAAAAGTGTCAAGAAACTACAATATCATACCCGCTCTTGCCCCCAAGAGTCATCTCCCCTCTTAAAAATTCCTTGACCCCCTATGGGAGCCTTCTCCATTATAGAGCGTCATGCGTGCTCTCCCGGCAACAATCAACCACTTTTGGGTATGGATGATGCTCGTTGTACTTGGAATGGTGTGTCTGGCGGAGACCGGCTGCTCAAAAAAAGCGCCGAAATATCCGGAAGATCATGCTCGATTCCAACGAGTGATCGAGGCCATCAAAACACTCGAAACTGCTTATGTCAATAAAGATACGCCTGCCATTCATGAGCTCCTTTTGCCCCTAGAACAGCTGGAAATATTGGAAGCGGAGGCCCGACAGGACTTTGCCCAATTTTCAACAATTCAACTAGATTTCAATATTAACCGAATCATCGTCGACGGAGACCGCATTTCAGCATTCATATCCTGGCAAGGCAAATGGCAACGCTCTGCACAAGAACCGGGCGATCAAGCCAGAGGTCAGGGCGTTCTTCTGTGGAGTGGGAACCAGGTAATTTTGCTTCGAGGGGTGGAAGGTGATTTACCCTTTGGCATGGCGGCCCGCTTGAACGTACCTTCCTGATTCCTTCACTTTCCATTTCGAATATCCATACATCCTTCATAATATGGCTCCTCCTTCTACCAGGACACCAATGAACGCTCAAGTTCTTTCTACTGACTTCCTCATTATTGGAGCCGGGGTGGCTGGATTGCGCGCCGCCTTGGAACTGTGCCGACATGGAAAAGTCACCATGGTCGCCAAAGGCGGCCCCCAAGACAGCAACTCTTTTTATGCCCAAGGGGGCGTGGCTGTAGCCCTTAGCGAAGAGGACGACGTCGACCTCCACTTCACCGATACGGTCAAGGCTGGGCATCAACTGTGTTCCCGCCCCGCCACGAAAGTGTTGGTTGAAGAGGGGCTCTCTCGTATTCACGAGCTGATTAAATGGGGGGCAAAATTCGACACCGTTGATGGCAAGCTAGCCTTTACCAAAGAAGGAGCACATAGCCGCCACCGCGTTTTACGAGCAGGCGGGGATGCCACCGGAAGTGAAATGGTTCGAGCCTTGAGTGCCAAGGCTCAAGGCCTCAAAAATCTGCAGTGGTTAGGAAAGCATTTTGGGGTCGAGTTGCTGATTCAGGACGGTCAGTGTTGTGGAGCCACCGTGTTCGACGAACTGAAAGGAACCTGCAAAACCGTTCTTGCTTCGGCTGTCCTTTTGGTCACGGGGGGAGCCGGACAGATCTACGCTCGTACGACCAATCCAGCCAATGCCACCGGCGATGGAATCGCCATGGCTTTTCGAGCCGGAGCTATTCTAGAAGATATGGAGTTTGTCCAATTTCATCCCACCTCGTTATACCTACCATCGAGCCCCCCGTTTCTCCTTTCGGAAGCCCTGCGTGGTGAGGGAGGCATTCTCCGGAACAATCGATGTGAACGGTTTATGAAGCACTATGATCGGAATCAAGAACTAGCACCACGAGATATCGTTTCTCGTGCTATTTGGGCCGAAATGCAACAAACCAAAGCCCGTCACGTCTACTTGGATGTCACCCATTTAGGCTCAACATTTCTAAAGGAACGCTTTCCCACAATCTATTCCACCTGTTTGCGATATGACATTGATATCACCGAAGAATGGATTCCGGTCTCACCCAGCGCACATTATTTTATGGGCGGGGTGAAAACTGATCTCCACGGCGCTTCAACCCTGCCCGGCCTCTTTGCCGCCGGAGAAGTCGCCTGCTCCGGTGTCCATGGAGCCAATCGTCTGGGAAGTAATTCTCTTTTGGAAGGATTGGTCTTTGGATTGCGAGCCGGACAAGCGGCTGCGCAGTATGCCAACGCCCATTCATCCTCAACCGTTACTTCGGACTCGTTTCACAAAAAACCTTCCGCACGGAAGATGTCCGAACAAGACGTTGAAAAACTTCGAAATTCCCTGCGGCGTTTGATGTGGGCAAGGGTTGGGTTAATACGAACAGCGGATTCCTTACAAAAAGCCCTTGAGCAACTTCAACAGTGGTCTCGCAAGCTGCAAGTGCCACCTTTTAATCGGACCGGCTTAGAAACACGAAACATGGTTCAGGTAGGTCAATGTATTACCGAAGCGGCCCTGTGGCGAACAAACAGTGTGGGAGCCCATTACCGCGAAGATATTCCATTTTCAAAAGGATTGAAGTGGAAAATACACAGTCAGTGCCAAAATTCCAGCCTGCCATACTCTCCACACTCTCATTCTATAAAATCCAAAAAAGCGGTCCGACGCTGAATGGTCCCTACGCATTCAAGGCTGTTAAGCAAGGTCCTAAATACCGATTCAAATTCTCAGTAAAGACCTTCCTAAGCTCACCAGTCAGTGGACCTCTCCTGCCCTGCCCAATCTGACTATCCCCAATTCTCGAGACAGGCATAATTTCTATACCCGTATTGGTCATAAAGCACTCATCGGCCTGGAGCAATTGCTCCATCGTATATTGTCCTTCCTCAACAGATACCCCACGCTCATTGGCTAATTCCATGATCACCTCTCGGGTAATCCCCTTCAAAATTCCGCAATCCACAGCAGGTGTATACAATTGCTTATTTTTCACAAAAAAGATATTACTGGTCGTGCATTCCGCTAGATAGCCCTCCATATTCAACATCAGGGCATCATCCGCTCCAACCCGAACGGCCTCTTGTTTCGCCAAAATATTATTGAGAAAACTGAGCGCCTTGATTTGAGGGGATTGTGCTAACTCGGGGTTCCGCCGAACCGATGACAGATGTAAAATCTTGCCCTGTTCCAGCTGTTTATCCGTGTATGTCACAACAGGCTTGGCCATGACCACAATCGTAGGATTTGGGCACAAGTTTGGATCAATACCCAGCTCTCCTTCACCACGAGACACCGTCACTCGCAAGCCGGCATCCTGCAGTCCGTTGCGAACCAGTAACTCGGCAATGATCGAAATCCATGCTTCATCCTGCATGGGAAGTTCTAAGCCAATGAGTTCGCACGACCGGCGAAGCCGAGCCACATGCCTTTCCCATAAAAAAATCCGTCCTTGATAGGCGCGCAACGTCTCATAGACACCATCCCCATATAAAAATCCATGATCAAATACCGAAACCCGCGCATGCTCTTTCCGGACAAAACCATCATTGAGATATATCCACATACGGCTTTCCTATGAATCCTGAGCATGTTGGAGAACCTGAAAAAAAGCTCGCGCCTTATGGAGTGTCTCCTCATATTCCCAGTTCGGATCGGAATCGGCCACGATGCCGGCTCCGACTTGAAGGTAGCCACAATCCTTCGTCAGTAACAGAGTGCGAATGACAATATTCAAGTCAACATTTCCATTCCAACCAATGAATCCTATAGATCCCGTGTACAACCCACGCCGAACCGGTTCCAAGCGCTCAATAAGTTCCATGCAATGGACTTTCGGAACTCCCGTAATGGTACCCCCTGGAAAAACAGCTCGAATCAAGTCAAACCCATTGTAGTGCTCACCCAGTTGTCCTAAGACGTGTGAGACCAAATGCATGACATGGGAATACCGCTCCACCGTCATCAATTCATCGACCCGAATGGATCCATACCGGCAGACTCGTCCCAAATCATTACGCACTAAATCCACCAGCATCAGATGTTCGGCCCGTTCTTTTGCATTGGAAAGCAGATCTTCAGCGAGACGTCGATCCTCCAATGTGCCTTCCCCTCGTGGCCGAGTTCCAGCAATGGGACGCATATCGGCACAGCCATCCGAAAGCCGAACTAACCGTTCCGGCGAATTAGACACAATGACATCCGTTTCGAGCACAAGAAACGCTGAATGAGGAGAAGGGTTCAAACGTCGCAATTGACGATAGAGGGTTGCTCCGGCCATTGCCTGTGATGGAAAATTATCATAAAGGCCTTCAACCCTGAATCGTTGGGAGAGATTGGCTTGATACATATCTCCGGCCGCAATGAAATCTTGGCATTCGCGCACTCGATCCTGATACTCAGATGCTGATTGCTCCCCGCAAACATTTGGTGAAAATAGATCAGCCTTCATTCCGTCCAACGCATGATCCACCGTCTGTAGCTTGGCTTCCAGATCAAACAAACGAGCTTGACCTTCTCGATACAGATGCTCCCAATTTTCACTCGCTAACCGTTCTGGAGAAGGCGAAAAGATGAGCCATGCAACCGACATCTGATGATCAATGACGACAAAGGCCTCGACAAAGAGAAAATAGATATCTGGAAACTGAAGATCGTCTTGGGCATGTTCTGGGAGAACCTCAAATGTCCTGGCCAGATCATAACTTAAGCATCCAATCGCTCCACCTAGGAAAGGCAGGAAAGAAGGGGTCATGACGGAGGCCTGCTCGACAAACTGTCCTTGCAAAAACGAAAAGGGATCACCTTCGTGTTCTTCCCAAACCCCTGCAGTATAGTTTTGGACGATGTTGTCTTTCCCTCTAATCACCTGATATGGATCACACCCCAAATATGAAAAACGACGTGAGACTCCCCCCTGATGACTATCATGCTCGATAAAAAACGAGTGAGGAGCGTACCCGGTTACCCGGCCATACAACTCAAACGGATCGTCAAAGGCAACCGAACATTGTTGCACAAGAGGGAAAATATTCGCAGAAGGAAGGGTTGCATCAGTCCCCCCTTCACTTTGGGTGGGAAGAACAGACAAGGATTTACGGATTATCCAATGGGACTGGGGGAGAAGTAGCCTTCAACACATTCGCGGCTTCTTCAGGAGCTAAGATCCCTTTTTGAACCAGCGATTCTAATAGACCTTTAACCGCTTCACCTGACGAACGTCGGAGTCCACGAACCCTAATACTCGGTGGAAAAAAACGAAGGAAATCTGGATTACTCACGCGAATCGTCACAGCTTCACTTTCACTATAGGGACCTAAATCTTGATCAGCATTTGGAATACGGAAAAACGGCTTGCCATCTGCCATCATCCCATCAGACCCCTCAATCTTCACCCGGTCAGATATTTCATGTCCTGATATTGCTCTCACTGTATCCACAACCAGAATCAAGGAATCGGCAACCAAAGGATCGCCGGTTTGATTTTTCACTTTGACAATAAATTCCACTTCACTCACGGAGGTTAACCCCGTCCCGGAGAATGGATCGGAATTTTTATATTGCACGACCGGTACAACCCCTTCGGTTAAGTCAGGGAGTTCATCCACCGATGGGTTGGCCAAAGCTAGGGTTCCACTCACCCCAAGACTAACCGTGAAGAAAGCCACAATGCCTTTCACCATGGTCGACGTCTTCTTGGGTAAAATTGGAATACGGAAATAACTCATGGCCTGAAAACCTTTTTGGCTAACTAACGAGGCGCTAGGTTAGGTATACTGTACCATATTACATGAATTATGGGACGCCCTTGCTTGACAAGATTTAGGATTTTTTGTTTGAATGCAGCCCCTTTCAACAACTCGTCTTGCAGGTCTAACAAATGGCACCTTCTCAGGATCCAATGTTTGCGGGACTTGGGCAGGCAATGCGAGTGGGGACGGATTTGCTTGCCGCCCTTATTGTCGGTGGACTCCTCGGATGGTTAATTGATTCGTATGTGCTCGATTCCACACCCTGGGGTGTGACGGTTGGGTTAGTTTTGGGGTTGATCGCTGGAATTCGCAACGCCTATCGCGCAGCCCAGCGGTGGGTAAATTAGCAGAAGACATAGGGTTCAGTTTTGGAAAATCCGTTACATCCCTTCGAACTTCATAATTTCATTCCGCTTTCTCTTTTCGGTCTAGACATTTCAGTCAATAAGGCCGTTTTGATGATGTGGATTGTGGTCGGCGTAGTTTCGCTCTTTCTTTTAAAGGCTGGAGCAGCCAAGTCGCTCGTGCCGTCCAAAATCCAAAGTCTCGCGGAATTGCTCGTTGAATTTATTCGAGGCATCATTCAGGACACCATGGGGTCCTCGGGAATGCGATATTTTCCACTTATCAGCGCGCTTTTTCTCTTCATCTTATTTTGTAATCTTCTAGGATTGATTCCAGGCTCCTACACCGTTACCAGTCAGATCGTCGTAACAGGAGTCTTCGCCCTTGGGGTCTATGCCCTCAGCCTGGTCATCGGATTTCAATTACATGGAGCAAAATTTTTAGGGATTTTGGTGCCTCCCGGGACGCCAGGGTGGCTACTTCCTTTAATTATTCCGATTGAACTGATCAGTCAATTAGCTAGACCAATCTCTCTCGCTGTGCGATTATTTGCCAATATGACAGCTGGCCATGTCATTCTGGGAGTGTTATTCGGACTGACGATTGCAGGCGGGCTCCTTATTGGATGGTTGCCCTTTTCGTTCACCATCGCCTTGTATGGCCTAGAAGTGGGTATCGCGTTTATCCAGGCCTATATTTTTACCGTCTTAACGTGTGTGTATATTGGCGATGCCATTCATCTGCACTAATTACGTTCGAACCATAAGGGTTCGCGAA
>CBDUWS010000053.1:0-8717 GCA_965370985.1 uncultured bacterium | reverse complement strand
CCATTTTCAGTCGAATCCCGTGAGCGATTGGATCGCTTAGCTGGGGACCGTCATCATCAAGGGGTCGTCGCCAAGGTCGCGGCAAAACAGTATTTGGATGGTGAAGAATTGTTAGATGAAGTGGAACAACACAATGTTCCCTCGCTCCTCGTAGTCTTGGACCAAATTCAAGATCCACATAATCTGGGAGCCATTGCCCGATCAGTAGACGCAGCAGGAGGACATGGTATTGTCATTCCAAAACATCGCGCAGTAGGCCTAACAGCTGGAGTGGCGAAAGCTTCAGCCGGTGCATTGGAGCATGTGTCTGTGGCACGTGTGACAAATACCGGCAAGTTTCTTGAGCAATGTCAAAACCGAGCCATCAAAACTGTCGCCCTGGATGCTAGCGCTATCATCTCATACGACGAATGTGATTTGACAGAACCGTTGGCCTTAGTCTTTGGAAGTGAGGGGGAAGGGATTCGACCGATTGTGCTTAAGAAATGCGATGAGCATGTGAGGATCCCGATGTCGGGAAAGATCAATTCGCTAAATGTATCGGTAGCGGTGGCGGTGACAATCTTTGAGGCAGCCCGGCAACGGGCGCACAAAGGGTAAGTGACGAGCAGACTATTTATTTGATCTGAATGAGCCCTTCCTGGATAGCCGCGTTGAGTAGTTGTGCGGCATTCGACACGCGAACTTTTTTCATCATATTGGCACGGTGGGCTTCCACCGTTTTCACGCTAATTTTTAGCCGCTGCGCTATTTCTTTATTTTTCAGCCCGGACCAGATGAGTTGAAGGATTTCCTGTTCCCGCTGGGTTAGGGTCTCCGGGCGTTTGCGTTTAATCGGAGCGTCGTCGGAGGCTGTGGTTTTCGGTCTCGTATTCATGAATTCCTCGGCATCCTTGGCTAGGCGAATTATCTAAGGGAGAATATCAGGTCATTTTGGGATTGTAAACTTAAAATATACGTAAACTCACCCTAGTCGAATTAACTACGGAATATGTGACATTTATGTCTCACTGGATTGTTTGGTCAGGCGTCTTTATTCTGGGAATCATCATTGGAAGCTTCCTGACCGTCTGTGTCCATCGTGTCCCGAAAGGGGGTTCGATTGTGGCGCCACGGTCAGCTTGTCCACAGTGTGGAGCGCAAATCAGCTGGTATGACAATGTGCCGCTGTTGAGTTTTCTTAGGCTGAAAGGACGATGTGGGGCCTGCCAGAAGATCATTCCACTACGATATCCCATCATTGAACTGATAAATGGCCTTGGATATCTTCTGGTGGTCTGGCGATTTGGGTTCACATGGCCTACGGTGGTGTATGCTGGATTGTTTTCGGTGTTTTGGGTTGTGACTTGGATTGATTGGGATCACAAGATCATTCCGGATGTGATCACCCTGCCGGGGATCGTTATTGGGTTCCTTTGTGGGGCGCTCTTTCTACCCACGGGGTGGTTCAATTCCCTGCTGGGTATTCTTATCGGTGGAGGGATTCTGTTGGTACTGGCCTGGATCAGTCCCTATGTGTTTGGCAAAGAGGGCATGGGGGGCGGTGATATAAAATTCTTGGCCATGGTCGGAGCGTTTTTAGGCTGGCAGCAGGCCCTCATCGCCTTAATGGTTGCGTCGGTGGTTGGTGCGGTAATCGGGATCGGGCTCTTGGCTCTGAAGGTCATGCAAAAAGGCCAATACATTCCCTTTGGCCCGTATTTAGCTTTGGGTGCCCTCATCGCAATGCTCTGGGGCACAGACTTATGGCAATGGTATTTTCGCGGGTTGGTCTGAATTGGTGCAGGGAATGAAAGTAAGCATTTGGCAAGATAGGAGTGCGTAGATGGCGGGCAAGTCTCAAGCAGCGTCCAAGGGCTTTACCCTGATAGAACTCATGATCGTGCTTGGCATCATGAGCATTACATTGATGCTAACGAATATGTGGCTATCAACGCAGTTGCCGCATTGGCGATTGAACGGGGCGGTACGGCAAGTGGTGTCCGATCTGGTTGCGGCAAAAATGAAAGCCGTGGTCGAGCGAAATCGGCAACGAATTTTTTTTCAAGACAATCGCCATTACGTGATACTGGACGATAAGAACAATAATGGAAAGATCGATGTCGGTGAACACCAGGAAACACGAGATATTCAAGCCGATTATCAAGATATCACCATGACAGCTTCAAATAATCCTTCGTTTTTACCTCGCGGCACGGCCTCGAATCTGGCCTCGATTACCCTCACGAATTCGGCTGGATCACGAAAGATTACGGTGAGTATCACCGGTCGAGTGAAGGTGAAATCCTAAATGGGTCCTAAGGCCAAACTGTTTTGGTTGGTAAACCAACGCATGCAGAATCAGCAAGGCTTGTCTTTGCTAGAAATCGTGATCGCCATGGCCGTGGTCTTTCTCGCCTTGTTGGGTTTTGCGGGATTCTCCGTAGTAGCACATACAGGCATGAGCGCCAGTGAAAAAATGACGCGAGCCGTCACCTTGGCTCAGGAAACGATGGAAGACATTCAGCGTGAGGGTGTTCCGCCTGGATTAACCACTCAATGGACCAATACAGAGCCCTATGGCTCAATCGCGGGAGCGCTGCATCATCAACGCATCCTCACTATAACCCCTGATGACCCTATGCCGGGTTTGCACACCGTCACAATCCAAGTGCAATGGGATAACGGAGCGCATGCCACCTCTTTCAAAACCTATGTGACGCAGGAATAACGAATTAGTGATGTCACGTTGGCAAACCCCATCCCGTGAAGGCTTCACCCTCATTGAAATGGTCGTAGCACTTGGCTTGAGTCTAGTGACGGTGAGTGCGGTCTATTCTCTGTATATCAGTGAACTTAGAGCCCAGAACGTGCGTGAAGATCGGCTGGAGATGCAGCAGCAGGCTCGAGTCGTCGTGGATGTGGTCAGTCGTGAGCTATTGATGGCAGGGTACGATCCACGTGGAGTCAATAACGATGTGGATCTGACCAATGACTTTCAAGGGATTACGTACGATTCGGATCGTTTGATCATCAAGGCGGACCTGAATGGAAATGGTCTAATCGCGGACGCCAATGAGTTCATAACATTTGTCTATGATTCCAAGACTCACACCCTGCGGCGGAACACCGGTGGTGGGAATCAACCCTTTGGAGAAAATATCGAATCGTTCCTCGTGGAGTATTTCGATCAAGGGGGGAATCCAACCGTTCATTCCGCAAGCATTCAGCAAGTCAAGATCACGGTGACGGCACGAACAGAACACCCAGATCCGAAATATCTACTCAATGGTGGATATCGGACGATAGCCTTGTATTCTCGCCTCACCCCGAGGAATCTTTAACCATGAATAAGCGGGAAAGATTGGTAATACATAAAACCTTACTGGCCAATCGCAAAGGTAGTGCTCTCATTGCGGCTCTGTTATTGGTAGCGGTCTCCGGTATCCTGGGAGCCACTATTCTATTTGCGACATCGATAGATCTTCAAATCAGCGGAAATTATCGAAGAGCCATCCAAACCTTTTATGCCGCAGAAGCAGGCCTGGCTGAAACTCAACGACGATTAAGTGGATCGTCTGTGTCGAATCCGGTATTTCTCGGGGATCTTGCATCACCCTATCAACCGAATTGGTCAGCCTACGTCTTCTCACATGCTGGTTGGAAACTCGCGGACGATCAAACCTACAATGCTCTCCTCACCAACTTCGTTCCGCTATCAGGAAATTCTACGAATACCCTTGTCCAGCAAAATAGTGTGCAAAGTGACTTGGCATATTGGACCAAGGCGAATCACAAAACGGAGTATGACGCCGAAAAAGCTGGGCATCGTCAGGCCACGCCGCATTATTTTGATGGAGATGGCATCACCACCCTGCATTCCACCAGCAATCAGGGACAGCTCATTCAGTTCGGCTACCCATTGGCCACTTCGGTGAAACCGGAAAAATTCACGTCAACTCTTCCAACGTTGTATGCGCCGGTAGAAGTGATCACCAGTCATGGTCAGGTGGAAGGGGCAGATTCGATTCTTCAGGTGGATGTGGCCCATCCTGCCGGTCCTCCATTATGGGCTCCAATCTATGTGGGGAATGAAGTGGTGCTCTCAGGTAGCCCGATTACGATTCAAGGCATTGATACATGTGGGCTATTATCCACAGGCCGTCCGCCCGTCTCACTGGCGCCTTCAGCGACTCTGGTCGGAACGGCAAGTTTCACCGGTAATCCTTCGACACCTCAAATAAGCCCGATGTTATTGGATTTGGATCAACAGATTAAGGACTTGAAGCCAGGGTCCACAAAGGTCACGGCTGATTTAATTGGAGTGAATCTAGGTACGGCCACCTTGCCGACCGTGCACTTTGCCGAACCTTCAGGCGGGACGCTGACCGTCTCTCAAGTCACGGGATATGGCATCCTGCTGGTCAAAGGAAATGTACAAATTGTCGCGCCGTTTCAATGGGAAGGGCTTATCGTTGTATCGGGTCAAGCGACGTTTACCGGAGGACTAGGATCGTCAATTCTCAACGGTGTTCTTTATGCAGATCGTGTCCAAGTGCTCAATAACGACGTCAGTATTTCGCTCGACACCTGCCCCATCGCGGCGACTCTCCGTACGCTTCCCGTCCAAGTCCTCACCTGGCGCCAGTTACTCTAATCATTCGATGTAGCTAATTTTGCCATATTGCTAAATTGACATATGTTTCGTCATTTAGCATGATATATGACGAGTAGCATGTCAATGAAGACTCCAATACACGAAAGCCCTCAGGTCCATCGCTTTGTCGATCTGTCTGCCTTGCTTGCCAAAAAATCGCATTTTCTCTTTGGCCCACGACAAACTGGAAAAAGTTTTCTGATTAACCAATCCTTGCCGGACGTCCGTGTCTACGATCTGCTGGATACATCCATTTTCCTGACGTTAAGCCAGAATCCGTTACGGCTTTCCCAAGAACTGACGCCAAAGGATCGCATAGTGGTGATTGATGAAATTCAACGTCTCCCCGACCTCTTGAACGAAGTGCATAGATTGATAGAAACGCGGCGAATCAAATTTCTCCTCACCGGTTCCAGTGCTCGAAAACTCCGTCGAGGTGGGGTCAACTTGTTGGGTGGGCGTGCACGAACCAAGCATTTACATCCACTCATCTACAAGGAATTGGGGAGAGACTTCGATCTATCACAGGCCTTAACGCGAGGGACGTTGCCATCGATTTATTTTTCCGATGATCCCCGTGCAGACTTGCGGAGTTATGTAGGAACCTACCTTGAACAAGAAATTGTCGCAGAAGGCGCGACTCGCAACATCCCCGCCTTCAGCCGATTTCTCAAAGTGGCGGCTCTGTGCAATGGGACAATGGTGAATTTCACGAACGTGGCCAACGATGCACAAGTTCCACGGACCACGGTGTACGAATATTTTCGTATTCTTCAGGACACCCTTATCCTTCACGAAGTGCCGGCTTGGCGTCAGTCACACAAACGCAAACCCTTAGCCTCATCCAAATATTACTTTTTCGATGTTGGGGTGGTGGGTATGTTGCAAGGTCGAACCTTTCGACCAGGAACACCTGAATATGGAGAAGCCTTCGAGACCTACCTGGCTCATGAATTACTCAGTTATCGAGATTATATGTCTGGCGAACCCGTCAGCTTTTGGCGAACGACCTCAGGCTTTGAAGTGGACTTTATCCTCGGCGATCACACCGCCGTGGAAGTCAAAGCTAAGGAACACGTGTCCCCGCAAGATCTCAAATCTCTCAAAGCTTTGGCTGAAGAAAAAAGAATGAGACGATATCTTGCCGTGAGTTTTGAGCCTCGGAGACGACAGGTGGGTGAGGTCACGGTGCTGCCCTGGCGGGTCTTTTTGGATAAATTATGGAATGGAGACTATTCTTAAAAATTTTATGTGCTATGCACTTACTATAAGTTCATAGAGATATTATGAAGAAACCAGTTCAAGTTGGAATGATAATTTTCCTTTTGGGAGTCCGGACACTTATTCCAAGTGAATCACCGTCGAATGGAAGCCCCCCTGAACGTTCCGGTGTCGAACCCTCAAGCAAGAAAAACTGCCCAATATCACACCCGATTAAAGGAAATTTTACGACCGCTAGCGGCGAGCGTTGCATCTATCACGTGCCAGGACAACGCTTTTACTTAAAAACTAACCCAGAACGATGTTATGCCACTGAAGAAGAAGCCATACTTGATGGATGTCGTCCATCGAAGGTGTGACGTCCAAAAACTAGAAAGAATCATGGATCTGACAGAAAGGTTGTGGAAAAGAAAAATCAAATTGATACATTTTTTGCATCTTCAAAGTCTTCTGCTTTGGAGATGCCCCTTAAGTATTTGAAATACAATAAAATTTTTGGATTATTTCATTCTAGAGCATAGACGTTCTCCTACACGCTCTTCTCCTTCTGGGTCTTTAGTCGCTGCCTCCTATCTGGGCCTTTCGGTTGATTGTCGACTGAGCCAAATCTTATTACAATCACAAGCCTTGTAACTCCCTAAAAAGGGTTGAATATAACCGGTAATTTGGTTTTCTTCAGTCATCAAATTAATTAATCGGAGGAAAAAGCAATGTCAGTACAACCAGATATCATATACACGAAAGTGGACGAAGCGCCGGAATTGGCGAGTGGATCGTTTTTGCCGATTATCCAATCCTTTTCCAAGACGGCGGGTGTGAATGTCGGCACGAAAGATATTTCGCTGGCCGGTCGAATCATTGCCCAATTTCCTGACAAATTGAAGCCGGAGCAACAGCAGCCTGACGACCTCGCGTTACTGGGTGAGCTGGTCATGAAACCGGAAGCCAATGTGATTAAACTCCCGAATATAAGTGCCTCTCTCCCTCAAATACAGGCGGCCGTAAAAGAATTGCAATCTCAGGGCTATGCAATTCCGGATTACCCGGAAGATCCACAAAATGATGAAGAAAAGGCGATTAAAGCTAAATTCGACAAAGTGAAAGGCAGCGCGGTGAATCCGGTGTTGCGGCAAGGCAACTCCGATCGTAGGGCCTCAGGGTCGGTGAAGCAATATGCTCAAAAGAATCCGCATCGAATGGGCAAGTGGACTAACGATTCCCGAACGCACGTTGCGCATATGACGAGCGGAGATTTCTTCGCTAACGAAAAATCAGCAACGATCACGGAACAATCGGCAGGGAAAGGACGAATTGAATTTGTGGCTGGAGATGGCAGCGTCAAAGTGTTGAAAGATAACATGACCTTAGACAAGGGTGATGTGATCGATACCACAAAGATGAGCGTCAGCGCGTTACGTCAATTTTTCAAGGATCAAATTGAAGAGGCCAAGAAGAGTGGCATTTTGCTATCATTGCATCTGAAAGCCACGATGATGAAGGTGTCGGATCCCATCATGTTTGGGCATGCCGTGACCGTCTATTTTGAGGATGTGTTTACCAAACATGCCAAGGTTTTCGACGAGTTGGGCGTGAATCCGAACAACGGACTCGGGGATGTGTACGCCAAAATTGGCACCTTGCCCGCGGCCCAACAAGAGGAAATCAAAGCAGACATTCAAGCCGCGTTGAAGAATGGTCCTGATCTGGCGATGGTGGATTCGGACAAGGGGATTACTAACCTTCATGTGCCTAGCGACATCATCATTGATGCCTCCATGGCTGCATCAATTCGGACCTCAGGAAAAATGTGGGGTCCGGATGGCAAAGAGCATGATTCCAAGGACATGATTCCGGACCGTTGTTATGCCGGCATTTACCAAGCTGTCATTGAATTTTGTCAGGAACATGGCGCATTCAATCCGGCCACCATGGGCAGCGTGCCCAATGTCGGCCTGATGGCGCAAAAGGCGGAGGAGTACGGATCCCATGACAAAACATTCGAAGCACCTGGCAATGGAACCATCCGAGTGATTGATGGAGTGGGAAATACCTTGCTTGAACAGGATGTCGAAAAAGGCGATATCTTTCGTGCCTGTGCGGTCAAGGATATCCCGATTCAAGATTGGGTTAAACTGGCGGTCAATCGAGCAAGAGCATCTTCAACACCTGTGGTGTTCTGGTTGAACAAGAACAGGGCCCATGATGCGCAGATCATTGAAAAATTGAATCGCTATTTAAAGGATCACGATACCGACGGTTTGGACATTCAAATCATGGCTCCGGTGGATGCCATGAAGCTCTCCCTGCAACGGGCTAAGGACGGGAAAGACACCATTTCCGCAACCGGCAATGTGTTGCGGGATTACCTCACCGATCTTTTCCCGATTTTGGAATTGGGAACTAGCGCAAAAATGTTGTCCATCGTTCCCTTAATTAATGGTGGAGGCCTGTTTGAAACTGGGGCTGGAGGATCAGCTCCCAAGCATGTGCAGCAGTTTCTCAAAGAAGGACATTTACGATGGGATTCGCTGGGGGAATTTCTCGCATTGGCAGAATCATTTGCACATCTCAGTCGAACTAAGGGGAATAAAAAAGCGCAAGTTCTCGCGGACACGCTGGATCGTGCTACTGGTCAACTCATGGATAATCGAAAGGCACCAGGCCGTGTACTGGGTGAATTGGACAATGCTGGCTCCCATGTGTATGAAGCCATGTATTGGGCCAAAGAACTGGCGGCCCAAAATGACGATCAGGAATTAAAAGGGAAGTTTGCGTCTATCGCGAAAGAGCTAGAGGGCAATATCGAGAAGATTCTTGAGGAGCTGAAAGCTGTAAAAGGTAAGCCTGTTGATATCGGGGG
>CBDUWS010000052.1:0-8754 GCA_965370985.1 uncultured bacterium | reverse complement strand
CCGGTTATCACCACGACAAACTCTGCTCCCATGGCCAATCGGACTTCACGCACTGGAACCGTAAACCCGGTAGGCACACCTTTTTTGGTGGGATCGGTAGAAAAGCTGTACTGCGTTTTGGCCATGCAAACGGGAAAGTGCCCGTAGCCATTTTTCTCCAGTTCCGTTAGGCGAGATTGAACCGTTTGGGGAATCTCCACGTCATCCGCCCCGTAGATGTCTCGGGCAATGGTGCGGATTTTTTCCGCCAGCGGAAGGTCATCCGGATACAACACAGAAAACTTTGAAGATTCCGAATCGGCAACCTGTCGAACCGTTTCGGCCAGAGCCGCCGCGCCTTCTCCACCTTTGGCCCAATGATTGGAGACCACCATGCGAACGCCCAGTTCCTTGCAAGACCGTTTTACCAGATCAAGTTCGGCTTGGGTATCGTTGGTAAATTGATTGATGGCCACAACCGCCGGCACACCAAACTTTTTGACGTTTTCCAGATGACGCAACAGATTGGGAAGCCCTTGCTTGAGTGCCTTTAGATCTTCTTTTCGCAGCGCTTCCTCTTGGGCCCCACCGTGGAGCTTCAAGGCTTTTATCGTCGCCACGACAACGGTGCAGGCCGGAGTAAGCCCCGCTTTTCGACATTTGATATTGAAAAATTTTTCCGCCCCCAGATCTGCTCCAAACCCAGCCTCCGTCACAACATAATCCGCCAACTTCAACGCCATTTTCGTCGCCACAACGGAATTGCATCCATGCGCGATATTCCCAAACGGCCCGCCATGTACTAAAGCTGGGTTATGCTCTAACGTCTGGACCAAATTAGGATTCAAGGCGTCTTTGAGTAACGCCATCATGGCTCCCTGGGCTTTGATATCCCGGGCAAAGACCATGTCCTTGTCCGCCGTTCTTCCCACTTTGATATTCCCTAACCGCCGTTCCAAATCTTTCATATCCGAGGCCAGGCAAAGAATCGCCATGACTTCCGAGGCAGCCGTAATGTCGAAACGGCCTTCACGCGCATAACCATTGGCTTTTCCACCCAGCCCGGTGACGATGGAACGAAGCGATCGATCATTGACATCCTGCACCCGGCCCCACGTCACCCGCCGCGGATCAATCTGTGGCTTATGGCCCCAATGAAGATGGTTGGAGACCATGGCTGCGAGTAAATTATGCGCAGCAGTGATGGCATGAAAATCCCCGGTGAAATGCAGATTGATGTCCGTCATTGGTGCCACTTGGGCATAGCCCCCGCCACAGGCTCCGCCCTTCATCCCAAAACACGGGCCGAGGCTTGGCTCGCGGATCGCTACGATGGTTTTAGCCCCAATGTGATTCAACCCATCCGCCAACCCGATAGAGGTGGTGGTTTTGCCCTCACCCGCTTTTGTGGGCGAAATACCCGTGACGAGAATGAGCTTGCCTTCCGGTTTTTTGCTGAGGGACGTCATCGTCGAGAGAGGTAGCTTAGCTTTGTGTTTGCCAAACCATTCCAGGTGATCGGGATCCAATCCCAATTTGTCCTGCGCGATTTCCGCAATTGGACGCAAAGGGGTGCGGTTGGCGATTTCGAGATTTATTGAAGAAGCACTCATAGTCGTGGGCTCATAGGACGTAGATCATAGCAGGATATCTCCGCGTTCTTCATCAACATTTTTCTCATTTGGGCACCACGACTTGGTATTACCTGCCCAGTTTTGTTAAGACAAGATCATGCGAAATTTCCTGACCCTCATAATTTTTATTTTATTTCTGGTGTTCGGAAACCTCAGTTTCGCCTCGGCCCAGGATTTTCAGGTTGGGCAATCGGTCATCCTTGAGGCCAAGAAGCCCATAGGCGTCCCGCTACATCGAGAAGCCTCCTCAAGCTATCTCAAGCATGTTCCCAGCGATACGACCGCAACCATCCAACTCATCGCTCAAGATGGCCATTGGCTGTTTATCCAATTGGCTTCAGGAGAAGCTCATTGGGTTCACCGAAAATACGTCCAGGTAAATACTGCCACATCTACTCCAATCGTTCCCAGCAAGCTTTCCTCGCCAAAGCCTCCCGGTGCATCAAAAACTACTATGGGAGGGGAACATGATGTCTGGAATAGCAGGAATGAATGCCAAGCAGCTATTCAAAAAGGCCTCCGCATGGTTGAGTTTTCCTCTGCAACGTTACGTGTCGCTACATGGAATCTGCGATGGTTCCCTGTAGGATCAGCCCCGGATCAACCGGGGGGATCTGCCGAACCCACCGATCTCGATTGGTTGATCTGTGCCCTTCGCTGGATGGAGGTGGATATTCTGGCTATTCAAGAAAGTCTGGCCACCCCGGAAGCCACACAAGCCTGGAAAACCCTCACCAACCAGTTATCCAAACAAACCGGTGATACCTGGCGATGGCACAGGCAATCCTGTGGGCGGCCCGACGATCATCACATCGGATTACTGTGGAACGATTCCCGGGTGGCTTTGTCTAAATTTGACAGCCTATGGCAATTCAATTCTAAAGCCACATCAGCCCGGAACCCTTGCACGTCTGGCTTGCGGCCCGGCCAGTATGCCTTCGTACAATCTCGCCAGAAAGATGGTGTGGACTTTCATCTGATTGCTGTGCATTTGAAATCCGGCCCGACCGTGTTTGCAGTGGAACAGCGTCAAAAGGCCTTCAACCGCATTGATAAAGCCGTTGCCCCCTTATTGAAACAGGATCGCGATGTGGTGATTCTTGGGGATTTCAATACTATGGGGGCTGGGGATCGGCATTCACAACGTTCCGAGCTGAAGTATCTTCGCCGGTTTGTCGCGAAAGAAAAACCTGGCTTTACGGACCTTACCGTTCACCCGCAATGTTCCCATTATTTTCGTGGGCGTAGTGGACAACTTGATCATGTCCTGGTCGCCAATGACATGAAAGAAACTGCCGTAGAGTCCGTGCAGGTCACCGGGTATTGCGCGGTCGCAGACTGCCAACGCATTCGAGGGGATTACCCGCTTGCCTATCGCCGTTTATCCGACCATTGCCCGATTATTCTGGAAATCACAAATCGCAACGATGATTAGGAGAGTGAGGGTTCGCTCTCCTTTCAACCTAAAAACAGCAACTGACTCTACCGCTTTCGTTTTTTGGATTTCTGAGGCAGCCCACCTTCACCCCAACAGGACAGGAACGCTGACAGAAAGGCATGTTCCTTTGCCGGCTCTACGGCCAAGGGAGCCAGGGCCATTCCTACCGCAAGCGCGATATGATAGCCGACCGACCGCGTGGCCACGGCCCGTTGATAGGCCGGGTGAGCTCGATTCACCCACACCGTTGACTCTACCAACCGCCCGATTTCTTGATCATTTTCTCGATCTTCAAATTGAATGCCCAGCCCAAACCGGGCCGCACGTCGAGGACTACCTCGACCTGGCAGAAGAAAATCAGAGACGACCGAGTGATCTTCCTCTGGTTCCCTTGGTTCCCGATTGGACTCCGTAGAAGGATCGCTATCTGAATCTTGGACAACCAGGGTTGCGTCTTCTTCCGCCACATGAGCACCATTCCCCGGCGTGATCACGGCACGCATTTCTTCATAGGGGCCTGGCGTTCCTAAAGGTAACCGTTTCTGCCCACCCTTCCGATGTTCCACCAACGCACCCAGGAGTGGAAAGAGATCGGAGAGATCTTCCAACACTCGCTCAAGATCGCGCTCCAGCGGTCGGATTTGGCGAGGCGGCGTTTCTTCGGCTGGACTATCGATGACGCCCCAGTCAGAGAGTTGCCGTTGAACGGCCTCTTGAATAGCCTTCCGGTAGGCCAAATACGTCGCACCCCTGGTGCCGACTCGAATAAAATCCCCCTTATTTAACGTAAGGCTACCCGCCAAGCCCGGCACTTCAATCAGACCGGAAATTCGTTCCCGCGCCTGCGGGGTGATCCCCAACCAATCCCACCCAGACTTGATGACTTTACCGTAGGTGCTGATAGCCAATCCTTGCAAATCCTCAGGCAAGGGATGTTCGGTTCGCACCAAATATCCCACGGCTGACGGCTTCCGTTTTCGCAACAGACGAATTTCCAACGGCGCGGTAACCGGCGCCTCAAACCGTTGAGGCATCAGCTCCACGCCATTGATTTCAAAAATCACACCTTGGGGGTAATGCGCATTCAGGATGATGGAAAATGTGGGATCCAGTAACGGTTGAAAATGACTGGAGATCACGCTCCCTAAAAACCCAGGATCCAACAGCGGAGAGAGAATGTTGTGGAGTTTAAGACGAACGGCTGTGCCCTGTTGGGTCACCATACCGATTGAGGGCACCCATTTCCAGGGGGCCCGATGCCGTGACGATAAATGCCACGTGGTCGATACATGCGTCTGACCGCGTTTAGTCTCAGTCAGTACCTCCTCACAGACCAACAAACCCAGCTTGATTCCGACTCCGGCAAAGCCAATCCCTTGCCCCCGGCGTTTGGTGCTGGAAGCAATGTCATGGTAGCGGGATAAATCCTTCCGCTGCATGCCCGACCCATTGTCCTTAACCCTCAGTGTGCCATCCGAGGGATTTGCCTCCATCACAATCCGGCTCGCGCCGGAATCCAACGAGTTGGCAATGATTTCCGTGAGAATGCTTTCTTCAAGTATGCCCGGATAGGCATCCCGTAGATCTTCCAGTAAATGCAGTAAATCGACGCGAGTTTCACCCATGCTTCTGGTTCCTACTTGACGGCCACACACCCTTGTTCGAACAGCCAATCATGCTTCTGTCCCCTTCCTCACCCGACGGGCCTCCGCTTCCACAAAGACTCGTTTGACAAACGGATGTTTGGCCTTGATCCTCACATCCAATTGAGCCACACATTCTTCGACGACTTCAGAGGCCACCCCATCTTGAAAATCCACACTCAGATTAACCAGGATAAACTCCGGCCCCATATGCATCGTGAGCACTTCATTCACGTGGCTGACACCCGAAAGTTGCTTGGCCATCTCCCGAATGCTCTGCACAACTTCTCGGTTGGCGCTCTCTCCGATTAGGAGCCCTTTGGTTTCATAGGCCAACCAGACCGCCGTTCCTCCCAGGATCAATCCGATGATGACGGTGGCAATTCCGTCTAAATAGACAATCCCCGTTACTTGTCCTAACCAAATACCGAAAAACGCCACAATCAATCCCAGCACCGCCGCCGAATCTTCAAATAACACCATGAAAATGGTTGGATCTTTTCCCCGCTGAACGGCCTGCACATACGACCATTTGCCTTTGACCCGAGAAAACTCTTTGAAGGCAAAAAACCAGGCCCCTCCTTCAAAAATTAGCGCAAAGCCCAAAACCACGTAATTGACCATAGGGTCACGAACAGGCTCAGGATGAAGAATATGCACCACGCCTTCATAGAGAGAGATTCCTGCGCCCATCGCAAAAATCATGATGGCCACGACAAAACTCCAGAAGTACACTTCTTTACCATGGCCGAAAGGAAAATCCTCGTCCGGGGGCTTCTTGGCTTTGTGGAGGCCATACAACAATAGGCCTTGATTCCCCGTATCGACGAGGGAATGGATGCCTTCGGCTAACATCGCAGAACTCCCCGTGACCACTGATGCGGCGAATTTGGTTACTGCGATCAAGGCGTTGCCTATAAGTGCTGCGTATATGACTTTTTTTGATGAAGATGCCATGAGAACTCGCTTATCGAATGATCCATCCCTCGAACCATCAAATCGAAACACAAAGATTTGGACTCTACCCAAATTCCTAAACGAAAGTCTGTGCTCCGGTCAGTTTTGTCTCCTTTAGGATACGGTCCTTCCTCCATCCACATTGTGAGGGGGCTGAAAGGTCCAGAGGCCTTCTTTCTTTCTTCTTTCTGCCTCACGTGCAAGAACACAGGCATTGAAGCCTGCTTTGTCATAAATATCATCTCGCCCTTACCCACCATAATTTGCAAGCAATATCTTCCTTGACACTATATATTGTATTTAACTATATTTACCTATCTTACATATTGTGATTCTAGCCTTTCATCGTCATCATATTTCGGCTCATGTTTTACGCTTTAGAGTCTAGGGGTTAACCCTATTCATGATTGGGACCTTACTCAAGGAGGCATGTGATGGCGGCAGAAGCCAAAACTGAACATGATATTGCCATTTACCGAAAGGGCCGCAAGAAAGGATTGGAGCATTGGTTTGTTGACGTATCCTGCAATGTCCTCTTGACTCGAACCTATGGCCCCTTCCCAAGCAGGGAAGAAGCCCTTTGTTTTCTAGATGGTGCAGAACTAGAATTACGAAAACTTTTGGATTTTGAGCTTCGGCTAAGGTCGGGTCCATATAATTTAGGTATTCCCAAACGAAATGAACATGATTGATGACTTGTCTAATGGATAACAAGTAAAATCCTCCTGTCGGTCTTCCAGTCGCCAAAGGCGTGATGTTCAACCTGGAGAGACTATGGCCGCCCCCCATTGCTTCTTTCTTTTTTTCACTCATTCGCATGCGATAGTAGTACTGAATACGGCCCATATTATGACGTTTTTGAAAAACCGATGGCTTCCCATTGAGAGACAGTCATTACCCTCACCTGAAAGATAATTCTTATAAGGTCCACTCTTTTGTGATAAACATGAACGCCCAGAATTCATTGCCATACAGAATCTACACATTACTACCATCATAACTGAACTATTCCGCGTACGATCATGGCGCCTAAAAATCACCCAGGCTTTTCAAGCGGTCGTACAGTCAAGGCGTGGGAGCTTCAATATATCCAGCGCCCGGCAGATGCCGAATTGCTGGATCACTGCCGGAATGGGAGACCCGCCTACATTCTCCATTCTCCGCAAATGGGGAAATCCAGCCTGATTGCCCATACAGCCGAAAAGCTCAATGCCAACTCTCATCATGCGGTTCTCATCGATCTCAGTCAGTTTTCTCTTCCTCCACGAGAAGAAGAATGGTTTCGCAATATCGTACGTATTCTGGATGACAGCCTAGACCTCTCTACCGACGCGATGAGCTGGTGGGTGAAACCATCAGTTTTTGTGCTGCCCCCTTATATACGACTGACGAAATTGATTACTGAGGTCATCCTGCCTGAAATCACTGCGCCCCTTGTTTTGTTCATTGATGAAATTGAACGAACCGTGGCTCTGCCATTCCGTGACCACTTCTTTGAATGGCTGACCACGCTGTACGAATCACGCGAGACGAATTCCATCTTGTATCGCCTCTCGTTCGTTGTCTGTGGCGTTGCCACCCCTTCCCAATTAATTCCCGAAGGCGGGCCATTGTTATTCCAATGGAGTCACCGCGTGGTGCTCTCAGATTTTACGCTTCAAGAAGCGCTTCCCCTGGCAGAAGGGCTTAGTCTTCCAACAGATGCCGCCAATGAGATGGTGACATGGGTTTACCGCTGGACGGAGGGACATCCCTACCTGACTCAATTGCTCTGCCAGCTTCTTGAAGAACAACACCGAATGGCCTGGCTTGAAGAAGAGGTCGATGAATGTATCCGGCATTTCATCGTAAGCCCGCAAGGCCTTCGTGATCCCAACTTTCAATTCGTTCGAACGGCCTTAACGGAACCTGGTGCCAATGGGGTCTCTCTCCTTGAACCATATTTAGATCTCTTAGAGGGCAAGACAGAAAATCTGAAAACCAATCAAGCCGCCTTGGAACAACTACGATTAGTCGGCGTTCTTCGGGAGGATGAGGAAGCGATTGCCATTAGAAACACCCTATATCAGGAAGCCTTCCCGATTGCGTGGGTAAAACATCATCTTCGCCCTCCAACTCTTGCAACGCAGCATTCATACGTCATGGCGGCCGGTCTATTCCTGCTTGGCGTAGGGTTACTGGTGTGGTTCTTCCGTGCTCCTGTTTCGCTTCCCCTCTCCGCGACGTCACAACAGGCCCCTTCTGTATCGATAGAACCTCCTGCAACACCCTCTGCGTTGACTGAGATAACGAAAACTCCACAGCAACCAGAGGCACTCACACAAGCTCAGGAAAAAATCCAAGAACTCGAGGCCACCATTGTGCGATATCAACAACTTTCAACAGGTGAAGTTGAAAGCTTAATAGACCAACGTACCCAGTTAGAGACTCAACTTGTTTCAAAAGATGATTCGCTTTCCGACCTGCAAGACCAGGTGCAAACCCTGGAGTCAGCCCTTGTTGACCAACGAGAAGCACATGAACACACGATTGCCGCCCTTCGAACCGAACGCACCAAACTGCAAACCAAAGCCACGACAACTGCTAGAGAATTGAATACAGCCATTGAGGAAGTGAAGACGTTGCAAATGGCGGTTCTTAAGAATTCCTCATTTTCCCCTTCAGAAATTAACAAGCTGATGACCGATCGCTCACAGTTAGAAACTCAACTTAAGACGGCCAACACTGAACTAGCACTCGCCCATGACCGAGCCAGAGGCCTAGAGGCCAGACTTACTCAACAACAACAACTCATGCAAACGGAGAGTCAACAGTTGGTTGAAGGCCGATCCCGACAAGAAACCAAATTAAAAGGACTGGAAACCACGCTTGCTGACACTCGTCAGATGCTCGCAGCGAAAGAAGCGACGGCCCGAGAACAAGCGGAACTTGCCCGGTCCGAACTGAATCGCCTACAACAGGATCGCACCAAGTACCAAGAGCTCCTGTCTACCAGCCAACAAGAGCTGTCTTTCCTAAAAAATCAAACCCTCAATCTCGAAGCCACCCTGGCTCAAAAAGATCAAGCCATCCAGGAAGAGCAGCAGGAACGAGACCGACTAAA
>CBDUWS010000051.1:0-8782 GCA_965370985.1 uncultured bacterium | reverse complement strand
ACATCCTTTTCTATAGCAAAATGACCACGGACAAAAGTAACATGCTGTTATTCGCCGTCAACATGGATCCTTACGCCGTACAGGAAGCGCGCCTCACCATTCCTCTAGAAGAATTCGGCATCCATGAAACGGCAACCTATCATCTTCATGAACTCATTCAAGATTATCGCCATGACGTAGTGGGACCGGAATACATCATCCGCCTCGATCCCACCCAGGAACCTGCCGCTATCTTTGTCATCCATGGCTAACTGGCAACAGAAACCTCTAAAAAATGGGCTATCTTCTTTCGTTAGAAGATAGCCCGTTTTAGTAACTCGCTAAGTACTTGTGGTTAAATTTTAATGGTTAGATACAAAGCCCCTTTTCCACGGTGGATAAAGATGAGGGCATCTTGTTGCTTTTCTAAATGGGAAACCACCTGAATAAAGTCTCTCTCAGACCCGACAGGTTTCCGGTTAATCTCACTAATGACATCACCTTGGGCCAACCCGGCTCGTTCAGCGTAACTGCCTGGAAGGACTTCCATAACCACCACGCCACTGACTTCTTCCGCCAAACCCAATTGCTGCGCAATTTGTCCATTAAGATTTTGAACGGCCACGCCCGCGAGCGGGCCATCTTGCCTCATAGAGTTGGCTTGGGATACTTGCGTCGGTTTGTTCTGCTCCCGAATCACAGGCTCAACTATGACGTTGCGTCCATCTCGCATTAAGACCAGGGAAACGTGATCTCCTACTGCCGTTCCCAGAACCTGCCCTTGCAACGAACGCGGATCCACCACCGCTTGTCCCTCATATTCCATAATGACATCACCGCGCTGAATCCCCGCTTGATCGGCGGGACTACCCGGTATCACGTTGGTCACCAAAGCCCCCTCTGCCTTACCCAATTGAAATGATTCGGCTAAATCGGGAGTCACAGCTTGTATGCCCACGCCCAAAAACCCTCTGACCACCGAACCGGTACTCACCAAACTGGTATAGACTGGCTTGGCCAATTTTGTCGGAACCGCAAAGCCCACCCCTTGATACCCGCCGGTTCGAGAAAAAATGGCAGTATTGATCCCAACTAACTCTCCACGGGTATTCACCAGCGCACCCCCGGAATTGCCGGGGTTAATCGCTGCGTCAGTCTGAATGAAATCCTCATACTGGGTAATGCCCATCCCGCCACGTCCCAACGCACTGACGATCCCCAGCGTCACGGTGGAATTCAATCCGAACGGATTGCCCACCGCCAGTACATACTCAGCTACCTGCAAGCGAGAAGAATCGCCCCAGGGAACAAACGGAAGATCCGTCGCGTCAATTTTTATCACAGCCAAGTCGGTTTGAGGATCAAGACCAATAACCGTACCTGAAAACTCCCGTTTATCCGGAAGGAAAACCGTAATCTCTTGGGCTCCTTCCACAACATGATGGTTTGTCATCACATACCCATCAGGTGACACAATGACACCAGAACCCGCACCTTGCACACGCGGAGAAGGCGGCATTGGAGAACGATCTTGAAATCCAGGCCCGCCCGGCCGCCCAAAAAACTTTCTCATAGGATCAAACGGCAATCCTGACATTGGAACTGCCGTCTGTTTGCTCACGGTAATATTCACAACCGCAGGCGTCACTTTCCGGGCAATCTCGGCAAATCCCCCTTTTTGGAAATTTGGCGGATCGGTTGCCAGCACACTGTGCTCGGATCCCGCACTATGCGCAAGAGACTGCACTGGCATATTCCACGACCCGAGCAATAGGCCCCCAAGGAGGATACCCATTCCCGCCAAGCCCAGACATTTTTTCCAGGTGTGTCCCGAGTTCCATTGATACGCTATCTCTTTTCCATTCTTACCCATGTCTCTTCCTCCTTGATGAAAATCTTTGAAAATCCCCAATATTCATACAAGGAGCATACACCTCAACTCTAACGTGGAGATTAAATACAGATTAGAATTTCTTAAGACTAAGGGTTCGCGAAACAATAACTTCCTGGAATTCGCGCCCAGATTTGGGTCAGATTGGATCGATCTGAGGGAGCAAAACCACAGGCGTAGCAAGGCCTACGCTGAGGATTTTACGAGTGAAGATCGACCCCAGATGACCTGAAGGTGGGATGCGAAAAGGGGAAGTTATTATTTCGTGAGCCCTAAGTGGGATTGAACAGAGGGGAAAAGTGTCCGAAAAGCTTGAATACTATGACTCTTTGGAATTACTAAAACTGACTGGGAGGGGCACGGCCACCAGAGAACAGTCTGACGTTTTTCTGGTGGCCTTTATCTTCGTTGCCAGTTACACGACGCCAGAGTAGTACCGAATGACATCGGAGACCGACACCACGCCTACAATTCTGCCACTTTCTGTGACACCCAAATGCCGCGTACCTTGTTCTTTCATAATACGTACGGCTTCGACAATGGTTTCACTGGTCTCAATGGTGACCAACGGTTCCCGCATACATGTTTTGACCGTCGTCGTTAACGCATCAGCCCCGGAAGCCACCACCTCACTCGTTAATTCAGTTTCGGAAATGGAGCCAATATATTCATCCCCGCTTTTGACCAACAAAGAGCCAATCTTCCATTTCTTCAAGCATTGTCCGGCTTCGCGGAGCGTCGAATCCAAAGAAATGGCACGAACGGTGCCAGCCATATAATCGGCGACACGGGGCCCCGTGGTTTTCCGTTTACGGTTTTCTTTAGCCAACGAAGCACGGCGTGCTTCCAGATCTGCAATTGCGCTTTCCAGAACACGGAGCCGTTGACGAATCGTTTCTCGTTGAGATTGGGAATTGGTGCCTTCTGGAGCTTCATCAGTAAGATTCATCAGGCCAGCCGCTTCACCAACTTCCGCATATTCATAAGTATCCAACAGGAGTGAAGAACTTCCAAAAGCTTCAGCCAACAGGTCTTCGGTTACGGCATCGAACTCGTTTAAGATTTCTGCCGATGGTTCGGTCATCAAATGTTTTTTCAGGTCTTCCAACTGCTTGCGCAATCGCTGGATATCCTGATCTAACGACTGAACCCGATCTGTTTTGGTCCCCGACTGGGTCTTCATAAAGCCTCCTCTGCTAACGAGATAAAAAGGAAATTGATCCTACCCGACTTCTTTGAAAATAGGCAACCCAAATGAATAAGAAAAATACGGTTCGGCCCCTGTGAAATGAGCCCGAACCAGATTTAGAATATTATTCGGGGAAAATACGTGAACCGGCGGATTGTTAGGTTTCCAACATACCCGAGAGAAGAGTGGCAAGACCGAGGAAGCTGAAAAATCCCACAATATCGGTGACCGTGGTAAGGACAATAGAAGAGGATTGAGCAGGGTCTTGTTTCATGGCTTTTAAGGCAATGGGAATAATGGCTCCGGATAATCCAGCGATGACCATTGAAATCACCATCGACAAGCCAATGATGACGGTTAAGCCCAAAGACCGGCTCCAGATAGCCACAGCAAGACAGGCCGTCGCAGAGACCGCCAATCCATTCCAAAAGGCCACGTAGACTTCCTTCCCACTGACACGCAACCATTGAGAAGGTCGAATATCACGCAACGCCAACCCCCGAATCACCACTGCCAAAGATTGAGCACCCGTATTCCCGGATTGCCCAGCCACCACGGGGAGCAAGACCGCCAGTGCCGTAAATTTGGCAATCGTTCCTTCAAACATCCCTACGACGAACGCAGCTAAAAATGCCGTCACCAAATTTAACTGAAGCCAGGGCAATCGCTTGCGAACAGAAAACCATACCGGCGAAAGGGCTCGTTCGTCTTTGTTTGCCCCGACCATTGTTTGAAGATCAGCCGTTGCATCTTCTTGACTCGCTTTGATGATGTCTTCATTTCGAACCACTCCTAAAAGACGATCATCCAAATCCACAACGGGAATCGTAAAGAAATGGCGCTCACCAAACAGCTCGACAATTTCTTCTCGGGACTCTGAGGGGTGAATAGTAGGCAAATCGCGAATCATCACTGCTTGCAATTTTTCTTCGGGGTCCACGAGCAGCAAATCGCGAACAGAAATTTTTCCAACCAGTTTCTGGCTGCGATCAATCACATACATATCATGGACATCCTTTTGCGCACGCGACCTGACATGCAGCATGGCCTCCCGAACCGTCAGCTCTTCTTGCAACACCAAAAATTTAGGATCCATGATACTGCCCACCGATTCGGCGGGGTAGGTCATATATGACCGAATTTCCTGAGCATAACGCTCTGGCACGCGAAACAAAATCGCCCGTTGCAGATCTTCATCTAATCGCTGAAACAATGCCGCCGCTAGAGCCGGAGACATATGCGGAATCACCTGCTTCAATAAATCGGTGGTCATCAGCGTGATGACATCGGCAGCAATTGGCGGTGTGATACTGGAGAGAAGGTTCGCCGCATTTTTGGCGCTGGTCCCCTGCAACACCCGAAGAATATCGTTCGCCGGATAGGATTCCAAAATTCGAGCCGCTTCCTGATGATGCTTTAGAAAAAACGCTTCATTCAGAATATGGGAACCGCCTCGTCCGGTCATGGTGGATTCGATGGCTCGTTCACTCATCAGACATTCTTCCGTTCAGTGACCGTCTGCGCGACATCCGTCATCAAGCGAATCCCGGTTATCGAGTAGGCCTCCCACAATTGCATAAGCGAATCACTCACCGTTCCCAAGGGCGCTTTGCCCTCCATATCTTTTTCAATACGGCGCAACATACGATACCGTAAGGCTCCAAAAAAAGTCCCCCACCGATCCACAACCGGTAAGGTATGAAACCGGCTCCACTCAGGATGTTTGATAATCTCTTCGAGATTGGCTTCAGCCGACAAGGTGGTAATCTGGTTTTCCATTAACGTCCCCACCAAGTGATCGGACGAATCAATCAGCAATTGCCTCAACGTCAGGACTCCTTCCAATTTGCCATCTCGATCAATCACATAAATATAGTACATGGCTTTCTGACCATAGGTGCGGATACGGGAGATCGCTTCCTCTACCGAAATATCGGGAGGCAGCGTGAAGACTTGCGGGTCGGCTAAACTGCCGGCAGTGTTCGGCGAATACCGCAGAGCCCGTCGAAGCGTGGCACCCATCGAATTATCCAGCCGTTCCAAAATGTCATAACACATCGCCTCATCAAACTGCCGAAGAACGCCAATTGCAGATGTGGCATTCATGGCACTTAAAACATCCGCGCTCAATTCTTTGGGGATTTCTTCAAGTATTTTCGCCGTGGACACCGGCAAACAATGCTCCAAAACATTGGCAATTTCCTCGCCAGGTAGGGCTTCCAATAGCACCCCAGCTGCCTGTGGACCCAGCGACTCTAGATGTCGTGCGGCTTCCACCGGATGGGATTGAAAATACCCGAGCGTGAGATGGTGTTCGAGTTCCATGGCTATTTTTCTGGATGTGTAATGACTGCGGTGGCTTCAGAAAACTGGGAAGCCGGAATAATTACACGCCCCTCCCTGGTTTCCAACACCACGGAAATCGGTGTCACCGCCACGACAGTTCCCTGCGTCTCCCCGATCTTCACGGTCATGCCCACTCGTACAACTGAACCCAAATAATGCGCCGCAATCAAATTGGCCACGGCGTTGCGAGAGCCTAAGCCAAAGGACAAGGCCGCCCCGCCAATTAATCCAGCCAGTAAAATCACGATTGTATTATTCAGCAATGCAGTATCAATCCCTAAAGCATCAATGGCTGTGACCACAATCAACAACACCACAGCCACATAGATCGCCTGAGCCACCATGGTGCCATGGGTGATACCAGCGGAACTGCAGGCCATCGTAATCAGTTCACGGACAAAGTTCGCCGCCATTAAACCGAGAAGCAGGACCAAGACCGCAATCCCAATTTTGGGTATATAGTTGGCAATGCCCGTCAGAGCATCCGACACCATGGTCAAGCCCAAGGTATCCGAGGCTTTAATCAGGAACACTAAAAAGATAATCCAAAATCCAATCATGCCGAGGATTTCGGAAATCTTTTGTTTCGTCCCGGCCCTTTCTAGCAAGGTCTGTACGGCCGTGCGACTCAGTAACCGGTCAAACCCCACCAACCGTAGAAGTCGGGTAGTGGCAATGGACACACCTTTGCCCAGAAGATACCCCAACCCCAGCAGCATGATGGCTAAAATAATCGTGGGCAAAAATGCCAAAATTTGACTGAGACTCGCGGTCACCGCCTCCGCCAGTCCTTCCCACCATCCAGTCATCGTCGAACCCTTTTCTTCCATGACAGTGAAAATCCTCGCATTGAATAACTTAGAGAAATATCCTGGACCCAATCGCTTTGACCCACCCCATGAAGCACAAGTCTCATCATAGACTCCCCTTAATCAGGCCGCAACCGGCATACGACATCGGCAATCATTTTTTAATGAAACGGGTCAACGCCGGAACGCGTCGCCTCCGACGCTCCAGAGAGACAACACGAGAAAATTCTGTATTGGTAGGATCTTTCAGCCACGAGGTGAGTTCTCGTTGTTGCCGCACCCGCCAAGACGGATACGCAGAGTCAGCAGCTCCAGGCAGGTTCGGAGTGTCCAACTCACCTAATAAATCTTCCAATTGCACCATTAACAGCCGGGAGGGAGTTCGTGCTAAAAACTGATAAATCATTTTCACCATTTCAGCCGAAAGACTTGACGGTATCAAATCAGGCAACCCAAACCCCTCTTGGCGTAACGCTTTCCATAAATGGCGACGATCTTCTCCACGATCTTGCGTCTCTCGAGCCATATCCTCAGCCTGCGGGTAGAGCCTCGCCTGTTCCTTCATTTCAATATCCCGTCCTGCCCAGTACCCCTTAAGCGTGGGAAGATCATGCGTCGTCGCCGACACAAGCGCTTGGCTAGGAAATTGATGCGGCAAATGAAACGCCCCTCCACGTTCCCGTTCGAAAAACAACAGCCGACACGAAAGGAGTCCTGCACCCTCAAGCTTGCGCTGAATAGCAGGAGTCACTGTTCCTAAATCCTCCCCGACGACCATCACCTTGTGCCGAACGCTTTCCAAAGCTAACACCGCCAATATTTCGTCGACATAGGTTTTGACATACAACCCATCCTGTCCGCCATGTCCAAACGGAACCCAAAACATCCGAAACAATCCGAGCGCATGATCAATACGAAGAACTCCGCCATGCTTCATGTTTTGGTGCACGGATTGGCGAAAAAATTCATAACCATGCGAACGAAGCGCGCGAGGGTTGAAAGCCAGCAGGCCCCAATTTTGCCCTTGCAAGTTAAACGAGTCCGGCGGAGCACCACTCGTGACATCCTTCGCTAATTGATCTTGAAATCCCCAGGCATCGGCACCATCAGGATGAATGCCCACCGGCAAATCATGGTAAAGGCCTAAGGGCAATGAGGCCTTTTGCGCCATCTGATCCAACCGTGTGAGCTGTAATTCACAAAGCCACTGCACATAATAAAAATAGTGAATGCGATCGTCATGGCATTTCTGAAACAACTCAACCGCCGGAGACGTTGGATCGTGGTAATCAGAAGGCCATTGCCGCCATACCGCACCCTGGAAATATTCACTTAGAGCCTGAAACGTACAGAATCGTCTTAAGTAATGAGGGCTCTGCTCTAAATATCGAATAAATACTCGGCCACGCGTCGTACGCGGCTTAAGATGATGTCGTTTAAAGACACGAAAGAGATCTTCAAGGACAAACATCTTGAGTTGACTGACGGCTTCATAATCGACTAACCGGTTGGACCGCAAAGACTGTAACGTGGTTTGAAATTTTTTGGTCCGGAACATCCGTTGAAGTTTAGAGGACAAACGAAATTCGGCCACCTGCTCGATATTCAAATATAACGGGTTCCAACTCAATCGACTGGAGGGCGAATACGGGCTATGAAGGCCTGGGGGCAAACTGTTCAAGGGCTGAAGGCCAATGGTTGAAGCGTTCCAGGTCTTCCCTGCCGTTTTCATGATTCGTTCCAAATCACGAAAATCACCGATGCCCCAATTGTCTCGAGAACGAATGCCATACAATTGCACCCCTATCCCCCATTCTCTTTTTGAGCCGGGCGGGAGATAACAACGCTGCGGAGCGGCAATGACGAAGCTTTGTGCCTCCAAGACGCGAGACCCAATCCTGATCGTAAGCATCACTTCGTAATACCCCAAACGAAGACGACCAAGCAGACTCAACTGAATACGCACATAGCGTATTCCCCGAATGACGGTTTCTTCAAGAAGTGTGCATGTAGAACCCTTGACAGTAGATGATCGAATCTTCCCTTGTTCGTCCTTTAAATGGCATTCGAACACCACGGTCTCTAACGGACAATCTCCCAGCGGGAGCCCTATCGGAAAACATAAGGGGATTCGTGCTTCAGGATAATGCAACAGCACAGGTTCTACCACATTGGTCCAGCGTTCCTCCTGGATTCGTTCCCATTCTCGTTGAATATCCGATTCCGATTGAACATCGATACCCAATGCCCGCAAAAACATTCGAAGTGTGTCATCCGTTGCCTGATGATAATGATCTCTTCCGTCAACATACTCACATTCCACTCCCACTAATTCCGCCAATTCCCGTAAGCCAGGACATAGAGAGACCATGGGTCTAGCCTCAAAAGACTTGGAATCAATCCTCTTCCTCCCTGATTTTTTAACTATCACAATATCGTCTATCTTTGATTGAGTCGGAGACCAGTTAATTTCCTCGAAACTTGGCAAAAAACATAGAATTTGTAAGCACTTACTCTCTTTTGAGATACCATAAACTGCATGTTAGGGCAAGAAAAAACCCTTACACA
>CBDUWS010000050.1:0-8797 GCA_965370985.1 uncultured bacterium | reverse complement strand
AAATTTCTCCAGTGGCAGGCTTTTGAGACTCAGTTGTTAAGATGTCGGCCATCATGGCAGCTTTGCCAATAGCCAAGGCGGCTCCCTCTGGGTCGGCTTGGGCCGCAAGGTCATCGGCTTGTTGTTCTAGCCGATCCATTTCCCCGAGCTTCCCGACTACTTGGGCAATGCTAAATGGGGCCGTCAGCAGTATAGCCAGCACAGCAAGGCCAGACCAAGGAAAACGCACTACTGAATTTGTCCATCCATATCCACTTGTTTGACTGTCCAATTGGTGGCATCTCGAAGTTCTGTCATTTCTTTTGATGTGTCGTAAATTAACCAAACTTTTATTTCTAATTCCCTGATTGGTGGAATGGAGTTTTCATTGCGAAGCTTTCCTAAACTCCAGACAACTTCAGTAAGGACAGGGAAATCAATGTCTGCAGATGTTTTCATATGTTTTAAATTTTCGATGAGATAATCCAGGAGAGGTGGAGTAATGCTGGGATCACCGGTATGCGACCCAATTTCTCCCAATCCTTTTGCGGCCGCTGCGCGAATGGCTGAGTTGGTATTAGTCTGAAAGACTTTCGTCAGTAACGGAATGGCCTCGCTTCCGCTTGATGCAACGGCGATGATTGCTGGTTCTGCCAATTCTGGATCTTGTATAAATTCTTTCAAATAGGGAAGTGCATCATGGGATTGCATTTCAGGGAGAAGGGCTAAAGTTTTTAATTTTTGTGATGTGGGGGTATTTGGATCTTTGAGCAATATGAAGAGGCGAGTGTCATGTCCCCATTCGGCTGCGAGCATGGCTGGAAAATCAAATGTTTGCAGACGTTGAGCTAATTGCTCAATGGCATACGGCCCAGACTTCGGCGCATTAGCTGCTTTTGCCGCGCTAACGGGATCGTCAAAATCGGTTCTGGCTTCTTTCTGCCAACCGAGGTCACGCCCATTCAGCCGGTACGTAAAGAGACAAGCGGGACCTGTCCACAAACGAGCGGGAGCATCCACATGATCCGCATCGCCCCCGGTACGGTTTATTCCTGACCATTTTTTGCGTTCTTCACATTTCACCATCAGCATGACATCCGATGGTTCATCACGGCTCGTGACCACTTGATAGTCGAGTGTTATCAAGCGCGCTTTGACAATATCCTGAATGCCTTGGGTATCGCCTTTTCCTCTCTCAGTCAAAACTAAGACTTTTACCCAGACGGTGTGAATGGCCTGGAGTTGCGCCTTTTGTTCAGGGGTGAAATATGTACGGCGTGCCAACCCTTCTGAGGCAATGATTCCAAAGAACATAATGACCAATACTGCCCTGATAATCCAAACCCTCATGCTTGACCTCCCCAGAGTCTATACATCGGTGTATTAACTGATATGACCATCCAGGTCTAACTGTTTATACGTCCAACTGGTCGCTTCACGTAGATCTGCCATTTCCTTAGAGTTATCAAAAATCAACCAGATTTTTTCTTGCAATTGGCCGATGGGTTTGAGGGAGGGCTCCCATAGTGTTTTTCCAATGGCCCATACCACTTCGGTCAAGAGCGGAAAATCAATATCTTCAGATGTTTTGATCCCTGGTAAGACAGTTGAGACGTAATGGACTAATGGGGGAATGGTGCGAGGATCCCCAGTCCTGGCGGCAAGGGTGCCTAATGTTTTTGCAGCTTCAGCTCGGATAGTTGATTGTGTGCTGGTTTGAAAAAAATCGATCAATAGGGGAATGGAATCAATCCCTGCCCCCGCAAGCGCCTTAATGGTTTCTTTCTGCAGATCAGTCGATTCGAGTAGTTGAGTTAATTTTGGCAAGGCTTCTTCAGCATTCAATTCACTCAATGCCGACAAGATTTTGACTTTTCGTAGCTTTGGCGTATTGGGGTGATCTAAAAGCTGAAGTAACCGATCAACTTGCCCCCACTCGGCAGAGAGCAGAATAGGAAAATCATATTCAGCCAGGCGTTGGTTCAATTGCGTCATGGCATAGTCCCCGGCATTGGCAACGTTGGCTTTTTTGGCTGCTTGAATGGCGTCGGGAAATGAGGTGCGAATTTCCTTCCTCCAATCTAGGTCCCGATGATTTAGTCGATAGGTTAAGAGACAGGCCGGTCCCTTCCAGAGTCTGTCTGGGGCATCCGCTAGTTCGACGTCTCCTCCGGTTGCCGATGTTCCGGTCCATGTTTTGCGCTCCTCGCATTTGACTTTAAATTCAATATCATATGGCTGGGCCGGGTCGGTGATGACAGTATAATTCAGATCCTCTAAGCGCGGCGTAATGGTTTTGAGGAAAGGCCTGTGATCAGCCGGGCCTTTTTCCGTTAATGCCAGAACCGTAATGAGAATCGAATCGGCTTTAGCTAATTGTGCTTGTTGTTCAGGGGTGAGATGAATCCTTCTGGCTTCCGACAAAGAAACGTTCAGACACAAGAACAAAAAAAGGAAAGTAAAAATCCAAATTTTCTTCGCACGTTTCGTGTGACAAGGAGAATTTTTCATTGGAAAGAACCTCCTTAAGGGAAAAAGGGGGAGGGGTTGCCACTGCATGGTATTACATTAGACCAGTTCTCTCAATATACCTTTCCTAGAGAGAATGGATCAACAATGGGGCTGCGATTCTGGATGACAGGAACTGTTTCTCTTCATAAAGGCGATTCCCTAGTGAATTAGTTGAACCGTTGAAAAGCTCCGGCTATACTCGCCCCATGATCCAGAATCCAAAAATTGCATTTCTCGGTGCCGGAAATATGGCCGAAGCGTTGGTGGCCGGTATTGTCAAAGGCAAACTGTCTGAGCCTGAATTTCTCCTTGCCACGGATATTTCCCCTACGCGCTTGGAGGTACTAAAAGACCGGTATCAGATTAAAGTTGGCGATCAAAATCTTGATGCGGTCTTGTGGGCCGATGTTATTATTCTCTGCGTGAAACCTCAGGTGATCAAGGAAGTCTTAACCGAAATTCAATCAGGCATATCTGAGAAACAATTAGTCATTTCCGTTGCAGCCGGGGTTTCCATAAAAGGTATTCAGGACAAGATTGGGCAAACCATTCCTCTGGTGCGTGCGATGCCCAATACTCCTGCCGTCATTCAAGAAGGTGTCACGGCTCTTGCCGGAAGCAACGGTCTCTCCTCAGAACATCTGAAATTCGCGCAAGGCCTTTTTGAATCGGTCGGCAAGGTGGTCGTTGTGGATGAATCGTTGATGGATGCCGTCACGGGTCTTAGTGGAAGCGGGCCGGCATATGTCTATTTGGCAATCGAAGCTCTGATAGATGGGGGTGTACGAGTTGGGCTTCCACGGAATATTGCCCACACTTTGGCTGTGCAAACGGTCCTGGGTGCAGCGAAAATGGTGAGGGAGACCGGCGAGCATCCAGCAGTGCTCAAAGATCGCGTGACATCGCCTGGTGGAACGACTATTGCCGGGTTACAGCGGTTGGAGGAAGGCGGGTTGCGGGCCACCCTTATCGAGGCTGTCGAAGCTGCGACGCATCGCTCCAGCGAGCTTGGAAAATAGTATGTATTGATCTGATTGTTTGATGATGAGCAATAAATAGTGCTCATTCGAGAAAGGAGTTCAAAGTGCAGTATTGGGTAAAAGTCGTTTTTGTTGACAATAAAGAGCTTGAATTTAAAGATGCGGTTCGACACACGATCAGTGATGATATGGAGATTTTGGAGATTGATACTCCTAAGGAAGTCACGATTATTCCACTCAAACAAATTAAGTACTTCTCTTGTGATGCAACCGTATTCTCCACTCAAAAAGCTGGATCTTAAATAATCCCCTTTGACCACTTAATATTCCCAAACGAGTGTCCGAAAAGGTTAGATAGTGGATTTTTCTGGTGATTATCCCATCTTAGCGTCAAGCCGATTGGCTTAGAAGAAATTTAGCGAAGCTCTTGATTATTCAGGGGAAAAAGACGTTTTTCGGGGAGGTTATACGAACACCTCATGCGGACAAGACTTGTTTAGATTCATTCTCTGTGACATCATAGAAGAACTCAAGCCGCCCGAACTGCCTGTCTTTTCGATTTAATTTTCATAGGCATAGTCAATCCATGAAGTTTTATGAGAAAACTACCAAAGTGCTAGAAACCATAAAATATCTAGCTCAACAACTCCTTCTGGTTGTGCTGGTGGTGGGTGGCGTACTGTTGTTGTGGGAAATTCCTCACTATGAAGGCAATGCTCTTTCCCATAAGGACCGAATTTTTCAGCTAGGCAGCACTCTTCCTGCCTATGAAACCCAAACCTTTCTCAAGCATATCACTACACGATTGCCGCATTATCGTGAGGAGTTTCAGCAAGCGGCGGGAAAAACTGGAATTCCTTGGGTCTTATTGGCGGCCATGTCTTACCAGGAGTCAAAATGGAATCGACATGCCATCAGCCCAACCGGAGTTCGTGGCCTCATGATGTTGACCCGTTCGACTGCTGCCGATTTGGGCATTCAGAACCGCTTGGACCCCAAGAAAAGCATTGCAGGTGGAGCTCGCTATTTATCTCGTTTGTTTAGGCGGTTGCCTGCTACCATTAAAACGCCAGACCGGATGCTTCTGGCTTTAGCGTCCTATAATGTTGGCTTTGGGCATGTGAAAGATGCGCAATTGCTGGGTCGCCGTTTGGGGAAAAACCCTAACCGATGGGATGATCTTAAAGAGGTGCTTCCTCTCTTGGCCAAGAAAAAGTATTACCAGGATCTTCCCCACCGCTATGCGCGAGGGTGGGAACCAGTGCAGTATGTCAAGCGAATTCGTGAATATCGGAAAATTCTGGATCAGGTTATTAAGCAACAAGATAAGAGTCAGCAGGTAGAAATCTAAATAATCTCTCCGTTGGATGAGAGAGGTTCCTCTCTCGTTGTTCTCCGCTTCCCTCCTCACTGTTCTTACATGGGATTTTCTGTGTGATTAAGCACAAGGCAAGCCAGGCTCACCACTCCTTTGAGTAGGATATTCTAGCTGTATTGACCAAATGAGCCTGAAGGCTGGTATTAGGGTGTTGTGATGCCGATGGGGTCATTGGGGCCTGCACGTTCGATCGTGAGGGCTTTGTCGTTCGGGAGGACGGTGGCTTTGATACGATCACCATAATCAAATGATTCGGAAAGGGTGGTTTTTGGTGTCACTTCGATTTGGATTTCGCCCCGTTCCCCACGGACGATATAAAAATCGCCGTCAACCATTAAGACGTCAGCCACAATGGTACGAATAGAGGGCGCCGATTCAGCAAGCGGCTCAGAAGATTCTTTTTCAGAGGGAGATGGAGTTTGTTTTGTCACTGGAGTGGTTGGAACTGGAGGCGTTGGGGCATTTGCTCCGATCGGCGCTGGTTCCTCTTGAATGCCCGTTGGTTCGTCTTTTCCGGCCCGAACCACAGAAAGCGCTTTGTCTGTTGGTGTCACTCGTGCTTTGATTCGATCACCAAATTTAAAGTCTTCGCTTAATTTAGTTTTTGGTGTAATTTCAATTTGAATTTCGCCATGTTCGCTTCGAATAATATAAAAGCTGCCGTCAACCATGAGGATGTCTGCAATGATCACACGGACTTTCGGTATTTCATATGCTTTATACATAGGTGGCGTAACCGGAGCCTCTCCAGAAGTTTGGGGTGTCTCTTTCGTTGGAGAGGGTGGTGGTGGCTCTGGAGCCTCCTTGGTCGTGTTCCCAATTGGTTCATCGGGATCTGCTCGGGTAATACTGAGAGCTACATCATTGGGCAATAAAACAGCCTTGATACGATCACCGAATGTAAATTCCTCAGAGAGTTTGGTATCGAGTGTCACTTCGATTTGAATTTCCCCTCTGTCTCCACGCACGATATAGAAGTCCCCATCGACCATCAATAAATCGGCAACAATGGTTCTCGTTTTCGGAGAAGAAACGACTTGAAGCTCGTCTTCGGCTATGAGGAAACTCCCGGTTCCAAAGACGGACAAAACGACACAGAGGAAGATCCAGGTAAATCGTCGAGGGTGAGATAGCAGGATTGGCATCTTCAACCTGTTAACAAAATGCGGGGGAGGTTAACCGGCACAAAAGAATTTGTCCCATGCGAGAAGAAATTATGGTGCCGAGGCGCAGAATCGAACTGCGGACACCAGCCTTTTCAGGGCTGTGCTCTGCCAACTGAGCTACCTCGGCACACAATTTCTACCGTTATTTGACAACATGACTGAAAAAAAAAGGTCAATGTGTGTAACAGGATTTTACCCATAAAATCAAGAAAAAGTATAGAGTTTTCCCAAGTTTGAGGCTGGAAAGGTTTCTTGACGGTTTTTATAATTGCAAGGTATTCTCCGTCACGGTTTCTCTCTATTTAGTAATTGGATACGAGGTTTCTTACACGCAAGTTGCCACAAATAAAGGGTTGATCATGGAAGAAAAGAAAGAAAGTGTTTCTCAAGCAGATCTTGAAGGTTTGGATGAGTCAGAAAAACTGGAAAAAGAAATAGATGGGTTGGAAAAAGAGGTCTTAGAAGAAGAAAAGGAACTGACTCATGAGGAATACCTAGAAATCACCTTACAAAAAGCCAAAGATGCCGCCCGCTCATTGAGTGGAATGATTGCCACGAAAAAAAATACGGCATTATTGGCGATGGCTGAAGGGCTTGAGGAAGCAGAAGAAGCTCTTCTTGAGGCCAACGAAGAAGATCTCAAGGTATTTGAAGGTGATGAGTCACGTGCGGCTATGGCTGACCGTCTTCGCTTAACTCCTGACAGAATTGCAGACATGGCCAAACAAATTCGGGCGATTGCCAAATTGCGAGATCCTGTCGGCGAATCAAAGGGGTTTTGGCAGCGTCCTAATGGTATGCGAGTCGGACGGGTGCGGGTGCCAATCGGCGTGATTGGGATAATTTATGAGTCACGCCCAAATGTGACGGCCGATGCCGCGGCCTTGTGCTTGAAATCCGGCAATGTCTGTGTACTTCGAGGAGGCTCCGAGGCCCTTCATTCCAACAAGGCCATTGCCAAAGTCTTAGGAGAAGCCGCGCAAAAATCCGGGATTCCTGAGGGAGCGATTACCTTTATAGACCGACCTGATCGTGAGGTGGTCTTGGCCTTACTCAAGAGTGACCACTATATCGACCTCATTATCCCACGCGGGGGCGAGGCCCTCATGAAAACCGTGAATGAGCATGCCACGATTCCCGTGATAAAACATGATAAAGGGGTGTGCCATATTTACGTGGATTCAGATGTTGACCTTGCAATGGCACAACGCATTAGCTTTAACGCCAAAGTGCAGCGACCTTCAACCTGTAATGCAATGGAAACCTTGCTCGTTCATGAAAAGGTCGCGAAAAATTTCCTGCAGGCTTTAGCCAAAGAATTCGTGGAAGCCAACGTAGAAATGCGAGGGTGTCCAAAAACTTGCAAGATTGTTTCCGAGGCCAAACCGGCTCAGGACGAGGACTTTGGGCAGGAATTTTTGGCGTTAATTGTCGCCATCAAAGTGGTCAAAGACATCGATGATGCTATGAATCATATTCATCAATTTGGATCACACCATACGGAAACCATTGTGACGAACGATTATGATCGAGCCCTACGGTTTCTCAGGGAAGTGGATGCCGGTGCGGTCATGGTGAATGCGTCCACACGGTTGAATGATGGCTATGAATTTGGGTTGGGTGCCGAAATTGGGATTAGCACAACGCGTATTCATGCTCGTGGACCGATGGGGCTAGAAGATTTGACCTGTTCAAAATATCTCGTGTATGGCACCGGCCAAATCCGCGAATAACATTCCTTTCTCTTATTCGAGGTCAGCGTTGACCAGGATTTTTCTCAGGTAATTGCATCTTCATTAATCTGGGAGAGTTAGTCTGCGTTGAGCTATTGATCCCGCTATGAGCATTCAGGCCATTCTACAGCATTCGGAAGCCATTCGGTTTCCAGGCAACCAGGTATATAAAGAACGTTGGCAGACAACTGGTGGACGAGTCGAGGAGCTTTCCACCGGCCATCAGGTGTTGTATGGCCAGCACGGCCATCGGATCTTGATGGCTGATCCCGAAGGGCATCCGTTACACGAATGTCTATGGGAAGAACATGCGTCAGGCACTCCGATTCTGATCTCAGCTCGAATTCGCTTGGATTGGGGCCAATGGGTGGGCATTAAACCGTCCGGCCTGGTCAATACGATCTCGTTGGATCTTTCCAAGCGGCCTGGTTGGAAGCAACTGACACGGGATGATCTTCGAGAGATGGCGGCTCGAGCGATGAATGCTGATGTATCCACCATTCAGTTTTTTTATCGGGATGAGGATTTGGAGCTGTGTAGTGATGGAAAAGCCACCATTCGGCAAGTGAAAGACGCATTCTATGTGTTACAGGATGGCTCCTTTGAGGGAGCAAGGTTTATGTCCTGTATGAGTCGCATGGAATGGGGACGAATTGATTATTTACCAGTCGTGGAATTATTTTTGTCCCTGCTGCCTGGAACGGGAAGCGCAACCTTTGAACTGATCCGTGGTCTCTATGATGATCAGCAGACGCCTGCTCTCACTTCGTTACGGTATAGAGGAATTCCCGCTTATCCATCCGTCGGAGCGTTTCGATTATTCAGTGCATTTTTTACCCCTTCTACACAATCAGGAGAGCCTCCTCAAGACGTATTTTTAGATGTCAATCGTTCGCATGAAGTGGAATGGAAGCCTTCACCGGAGTATCC
This sequence comes from uncultured bacterium, assembly GCA_965370985.1. Taxonomy (GTDB): domain Bacteria; phylum Nitrospirota; class Nitrospiria; order Nitrospirales; family UBA8639; genus Nitrospira_E. Next base: position 120 of record CBDUWS010000050.1, on the reverse strand, counting down.
GGTCCGGCACATCGATGAAGAGCAAAGGCTGAGTGTGACCATTCATCACCACAAGATTCAAAAAGTCATGCTCTGGGATGATTCAACGGGGTTGGCCTATCTAACTACGACATCATCCGG
>CBDUWS010000049.1:0-8826 GCA_965370985.1 uncultured bacterium | reverse complement strand
CCATAAAAAATCGCTCAATTTAGGTTAAAATAAATCGAGAAGATCATGTGGAGTTTCACAATAGAAATCCGGCTGTAATGCCGTGACTTTTTCACGATTTCCATATCCATAACCCACTGCACATCCCCTAATGCCAGCTGCCCGGGCTGCTCGGACGTCATTGGTGCTATCACCAATCATTACGGTGCGCGCCGGGTCGGCCCCTAATACTTCAAGGGCTCGTTCTAACATGACGGGTTCTGGCTTAAGTTCCGCCGTATCTCGAGGTGTTTCTACGTGCTGAAACAGATCCCGTGCCTGCAGACCATCCACAATAGCTAGGGTATATTCCAGAGACTTATTGGTCACAATCACTTTTCTGCGATCCTTGTAGTGCTGAAGCACCTCACAAATCCCCGGATACCATCTCGTGGTCTGCACACAATTTTCCAAATAATGTTTGCGAAAAACCTCCAGAGCCCGGTCATACTGATCGGGATTTTCCTCCCCGACCGACAGACGAAGCAGTCGCTTGACACCATCCCCTACAAAACTAAAAATCTCTTCCACGGTTCGAAGAGGCAAACCCAAGTCTTCCAGGGTTAAATTCACAGCCGTGGCAATATCCACCTTTGAATCAATCAGAGTGCCATCAAAATCAAAGAGCAATACCTCCGCACGCCATTTTGTCATTGCTGAAGATCTTTCTGCTTTTTCGCTTTCAGTTGTTTATATAATGAGGCAAACAACGCTTTCCTCTTTGCCTCGGGTTCGCTCAGCTCCGCCCACCGCACAAAATCCATCATTCGTTGTCGACCCACATGAGGGGGAAGCTGAGGATGAACAATTTGCCATCGATCATAGACGGCTTTGATATGAAACAAATAGGTTTCCTGATGGGGATCAGAAACAAACGTCACACTTTCCCAATGCATCGTTCCGAGTACATCAAAAACGACAGGAATTTTTGCTTCGAGCCCATTCACAATCTCCCATTGTGTTACATCATCCACAATGTGAAATTGTGAAATGACGACCACATGGCCCCAAGCGGGTTCTTCCTTCCAATCCACATAGGGTGCAACCACTTGCCAAGAAGAGGCCTCTAATCGAGAACCTTTTTTATCCAATGATAAATATTTGTGTAAAACTTTTGTGGGATCTTCAGTGATGTGACGATTGAAGGCATTTAAAGAAGTTGCACTCCCAATCACAACACCTATTACAATCGATAGGACAATCTTGATCATCCCTGATACAGGGTTCACACTCATTCCAAACATATCCTACTGTACAACCACCACGGATGGATAAGCGAAGGGAAGGAACGGTTTTTACCCTTTAAAGAGGATAACCAGGATAATTCCAAGAAGGAGCCAGAGAGGAATAGACAGCATTAACCCCCAGGCCAGTCCTTGTGCTGTCTTGAGCCGGCCTTTCAAGGTTTGCTTTTCTAACGCTTTCGAGATGCGCAATTTCACATCTTCTAAATGAAACGGTTTCGTAATGTAATCATCCGCCCCACGATTGATAGCCTCCACCGCCGTACTAATTGAGGGATGGCCAGTAATCATCAGAAAAATTACCTCGTTATTCTTAGTCTCACGAATTTGCCGTAACAACTCCATGCCATCCATATTGGGCATGATTAAGTCTGCCATCACCACATCAAAATCACCTTTCCCATATTCAGCCAAGGCATCTTCACCATTTTCAACCGCCACCACCCCATACCCGAGAGAAAGCAAAAACTCCGACAACGCTTCACGAACCCCGGCATCATCGTCTACAACTAAAATACGTTCAGCCATTTCTGTTCATCCTTTTTGGCAATTCACTGAGCCTCCGCACCAAATCAGACATCCTTCTCTAAAAAGTAGGAAAATCAACCACCACGACATCCGGTGGAAGAGTAAACTTCAGCAGATTGGTCGCAAGCCCTTGATTCACCTGAATATGATCAAAATGTACTCGAGAAATGTTTCCGCTCGTTTCAAAGATGGTAATAGTTTGAATGAGATACGAATCAGGGAGTAATTGCAGCATGATTTTTTTGATTGTTGGGGCCGTATCTCCATCCGGCTTAGGGATTAAGGTCAAATCCGGTATTTTTTTGGTGTCGCTAGAATCCTCAGGAGACTCCAACACCGTGAATTGTTTGGAAAGTTTCCCCACCCCCAAAAGCAGTGCTAAAGGACCTTTCGAGGCCGAGATTTGGGTGAGAGTGCCCTTCACCACTTGTTGATGTTCGGGGACATACATCATTACCTCATCACCATCCACATAAATATGCTCTTTCGACGGCTCAAGATAATCCCAGCGCAAAAGACCGGGCTTTTTCAAATAAAATCGTCCCGTCGACTTAAACCCGGTTTCAAATCCTTCGATAATCGTTTCTTGAGTGAACTCACCTTGCAAATCCTGAGTCTTGGCATACCGAGCATCTACAAGACGAACCACATCTTCCACATTGGAGGCCAAGGCACCTGCTCCATGACTCAGAACAACAGTCGTACCGAAAACGATGAGCCTGAACACGTTCAACCTCTTCATCCAATCTCCGCCGTGGCAGTTCCTCGGGCCAATACCTCCCGTCGCCCATCACGACCGGGTGCACCCACTAAGCCTTCTGCTTCCATCTGCTCAATCATCCGAGCCGCACGAGGGTAGCCTACACGTAATCGCCGTTGAATAAATGAGGCTGAGGCCTGCCCCGTCGTCATCACCAATTCTCTCGCTCGTTCATAGGTTTCATCCGCCTCCTGATCTTCGGCAGGAGATTCCTGTACCGCCGCCAGAGCTGCTTCATCGTAAATTGGAGTCGCCTGCGACTTGACCCATTCCACCACATTCCGGACTTCATCATCTGACACGTACGGCCCATGCAGCCGAACAATGCGCCCTGTCCCTGAGGCTAAAAACAGCATATCACCTTTCCCCAATAAACTTTCGGCACCATTGGCATCCAATATGGTCCGGGAATCAGTTTTCGAGGACACTTGATACGCGATGCGTGCAGGGAAATTGGCCTTGATGATCCCTGTCACCACATCCACGGAAGGCCGCTGCGTCGCTAAAATGAGATGGATCCCCGAAGCTCTCGCCATTTGCGCAAGTCGGGCAATGCGATCCTCAATATCTTTCGGTGCCACCATCATCAAGTCCGCAAATTCATCGATCACGACTACAATATAGGGTAACGTCGTACGTTCCTCAATGGGGGTCTCTAAGCCAGGTGCCTCATCTACTTCCATCGACTGCCCTTTGGTCAACTTCGTTTTTTTTCTGGGACCGGTTGAGCCGGTTTCTTGAAGCTCTACCACTTTCCGATTATAGGCATCAATATTCCTGACACCCAGTTCGGCTAACACTCGGTAGCGCCGTTCCATTTCTTGCACCACCCAACTCAGTCCCCTGGCCGCTTCCTTCGGATTCGTAATCACCGGTCGGATAAGATGGGGGATCCCATCATACACTTGCAACTCCAAAACTTTGGGATCCACCAAGAGAAGCTTGACCTCATCGGGATGGGCCGTGAACAAAATATTCAATAACAAGCAATTTAACCCCACACTTTTGCCCGAACCGGTCGCACCAGCCACCAGCAGATGAGGCATCGTGCGCAGATCAATGACAACAGGCCGACCATAAATATCCTTACCAAGGGCTAGCGCCAATTTGGACCGTGCTCGGACAAACGCCTCCGAGGTCAACATATCTTTCAAGCCCACGGTTTCCCGCTGCGGATTCGGCACTTCAATGCCAACCGTCGATTTTCCAGGCAGCGGCGCCACGACCCGAACCTTCAACGCTTTCAGTGCCATCGCCAAATCATCTGATAAATTCACAATACGCGCGACCTTAATGCCCGGGCCCGGTGCAAATTCATACATCGTAATCACCGGCCCGGGATGCACATCGGTCACACTTCCTTCAATCCCAAAGCTGGCCAGCGTCTGCACCAGAATGTCGGACTGGGATTTTAAAACTGAATCGGTCTGATGAGTAGCCCGGGCCGCATGTGTATCAAGAAGATCCTCAGGCAAAGGCATTTGGTAGGCTTCCCCCACGGTTTTGCGCACCAGATAGCCATTATCCGATTGATCAGTCAAAGCAAGGCATGGCTCGGGGTCTGGCAGAATTGGGTTCGACTCTGATTGGGCCTTTGACCCTTTGGGCAATTCGATGATGGAATCCAAACCCAGATTCCCAATCCCTCCACGTGCAGCCAATTCCCGATTAATGCGTATGGATTTATTTCTTTTGGGTTCGGTATCCGGCGCCCACCATTCATGATCTTTGATCGCAACGAGGGATGCGACCACGCTATCCCGAAGACGTCCCACAAGGGCTATCGTGCCACGAGCCATTTGTCCAAGAGACACCGGCACCAACAATAAAAAGGCCATCAATAACATTGCACCTAAAATAATCGCGGCCCCGATGGACCCAAAGTAGGTACCCAAGATTTCCGAGACCCCTTGCCCAACGAACCCACCAGACCAGTGACCAGAGGCATCAGCCGTGGCAATGGTCGAAGATTGCAAGTGCAACAAAGCACTTACAGACAGGATGGCCAATAACGATCCCACCCATCCGCCAATGGTCACCTTCCACCGTTCGGACCAGAGCGCATTGAGCCCAAAACCAACAAACAAGAGTGGCACCACAAACGCCCCACCACCTACTACTGTAAACAGGGAAAAGGCGGCCGTAGAGCCCATCAGACCAACAGCATTATTCGGAACGCCATCAGGGGAAGCATTCGAAAAAAGTAGAACAGGGTCGGTGGGCGAAAAGGTGAGAATACTCAGCAGACACAAAATTCCAACCGTAGCCAGAAAAATCCCAACAATTTGAATGGTTAATGAGGAAATCTCTCGCGGCTGTTGCTTACCTTTGACCACCTTCTTACTCGGGAAAATACTCATACCAAAAAATCGTACCATAAGGGTTTCTATTGAGCAAACAACCCATACACCATTCCAACAACTATTAATAAGAAAATGGAGAATTTATGGAACAGAGGAAATTCCAAAGGGAGGCAAGGCCTTGCTCAAATGCCTAAATTCTTCTACCGACAAGGCTTCAGCACGGCGGCTGAGGGAGATGCCTGTGCCCTGTTGGACCTGAGTTAAGCATTCGTCCGAGATACCCGCTGACCGAAAGGCATTCATGAGGGTTTTACGGCGCTGGCCGAAAGCGGCACGGACCGTCCATTGGAATTGGGCCAAGTCTTCTGGTTTGTTCTGGTGACCCTGCCGAATATCCAGCCGCACGACACCGGAGTCCACATTCGGAACCGGGCGGAAACATTTTCTGGATACTTTAAAACCAAATTTCACCTCCGCCAAGTGTTGCACCATCACGGATAGCACCCCATAGTCTTTGGTGCTCGGCTTGGCCACTAACCTCTGCGCCACTTCCAATTGTATGGTCAACACCATGCGGGTAATTTTCTGTTTCGCCTCTAGCAATCGAAACATAATGGGCGTCGAAATATTATAGGGCAGATTCGCGACAATGATGGTGTGCTCTGGAAGGTCCTCGAAAGAATACCGGAGTGCGTCCTGTTCTTGAACCTCGAGGTTGGGGGAACCAGCCAATTCGGTCTTCAAGAATTCCACCATTCGGGGATCCACTTCCAAGGCCAGCACCTGCTTGGCAGTCTGACACAACAACCCGGTCAGCGCGCCCCCACCCGGACCAATTTCGCACACAGAATCTGAAGGCTGGATGTCCGCCAGGCTGACAATCTTTCGGAGCAGATTGGGATCAATAAGGAAATGCTGGCCCAGCCGCTTGCGGGGATATGGAGGAAGCAATGCCATTAGGCAAAGAGATGGTTACAAAAAGCCATATCATTACTCTTTAAGAATGCATAGTTAAGGAATGCCGGTGGTCTGAATATCTTTGGCCAACTTTTTGAGATGTCGGCGGCACATATCCACTTCATCAGCTAATTCATCGAAAACATCCCCGACAAAGTAGGTCGTTTCCAACCACTCCTTGGTGATGTGCTGAAGATATTCCGGGCTCACGAAGGGCGCGAGGCCATCAACCACTTTTCGTTTCCATTTCGTGACATGGTCTTTCCCCTGCACCGCATTAAGGGCCTTTTCCGCTTGAGCGTGGATGGTGGTTATTTCCTCTATTTGGCTTTGAATATAGGCCACCAACTCTGACGTTTCTTCACTCATTGGCTTCCCCTTTTCATCCTATTATATGTCGTGTGCGAACGTCATTCTTAAAACTTTGCAAGAAAGGGAATGGTGGGCAGATGGGTTCTCGTCTTGCTCTCCTACCCGCTTTTCCCCACACACCGCATTCCCACTTCAATAGGGTGGCCAACGACATAATCGGCCACGGCCATTCGTTTCTTATTCGCCGGTTGAATTTCTATGAGATGCAACACGCCATTGCCTGTCTGAACGTGGATCGCGTGTTTGGTCACTCCCATGATCGTTCCCGGCACAAAAGAATTATCCTTCGAAGGCAACGCAGAATTCCCGTCATGCTCCTCTACCTGAACTTTCCAGATTCCCCATCGCTCTCCCTCCACAAACGTATAGCCACCAGGCCAGGGAGACAAGCCTCGTATCCGATTCGCTAAGGTTATGGCGGATTGCCCCCAATCCAAGAGCCCATCCTCTTTCTTGAGTATTGGCGCAAGGGTGGCTTCCGATTCGTTCTGCGGTTGAGGAACCACCGTCCCTTCCGTCCATTTATGAAGAGTGGAAACCAGGAGGCCTCCACCCATCTCCGCCATTCGTGTTGCCACATCCCCTGCCGTGTCTTCTGCAGATATAGGAACCACGGCTTGTTCGAGAATGTCGCCGGTATCCATGCCCGCATCCATCACCATGATGGTCACTCCCGTTTCGGATTCCCCATTGATGACAGCCCATTGAATAGGGGCTGCCCCTCGATATTTGGGCAACAACGAGCCATGCACATTCAGACAGCCTTTTGGGGGAAGATCAAGAATGACCTGGGGCAAAATTCGCCCATATGCGGCCACCACCATGACATCCGGATTCCATGACCGAAGGGTCTCCAGGAATGAGGGATCTTTCATTTTCTCCGGTTGGACGACGGAAAGATTCTGGGCCAGGGCAAAAGTTTTCACAGGGCCAAACCGGATTTTTTTTCCTCGCCCACTGGGCCGGTCTGGTTGGCACACCACACCGACGACCGAACACTCCGAATTGACCAGATGTTGAAGTGTAGGAACCGCAAACTCAGGAGTTCCCATAAACACCACACGCATGGCTTTCTTCTCCCAAATCAACAACAAAGGAAAGACAGATTACCATATAACCTCTGACGGAGAAGAACAACCGCTCTAGTATCTCATCAGCAACGTTTTCCCAATATATGAAGTGCGTTGACTCTCTTTCAAATACTGTGATAGAAGCCCACGCGGAGACTTATTTTAATACCCTTGACTCCGTAAATAAGGAAATGGATCGCTGGTATGGGTGGACATAGCCATTGGTCGACAATTAAGCGGCACAAAGGGGCACAAGATGCCAAGCGGGGAAAGATTTTCACGCGAGTGATCCGGGAAATTTCCATTGCCGCACGTAGCGGTGGCGATCCAGACGGCAATCCCACCTTGCGCCAAGCCATTGCGAAATCCAAAGAAGTGAATATGCCTGCCGATACCGTCAAACGGGCTATTCAGCGAGGTACCGGGGAACTGCCCGGGATGCAATTTGAAGAGTTTATGCTGGAGGGCTATGGACCCGGGGGGACTGCTCTCCTCCTGGAAATTTCGACCGATAAACGAAACCGGACGGTGGCCGAAGTTCGAAATATTCTCACCAAAAATAATGGCACGATGGCTGAAGCCGGCGCAGTCGCCTGGCAGTTTCATAAAAAAGGGTTATTGGTGATCGAGAACCCAACCGTGACCGAAGAACAATTATTCGATCTGGCCCTGGAGGCAGGAGCCGAAGACGTGAAACAAACCCCCAGCGGATTTGAAGTCATCTCTGAACCAGCCGATTTTGAAGCCGTTAAAGAAGCGTTACAGAAGGCCCAGATTGAAACCAGCCTGTCCGACCTCACCTTTCTCCCTCAAAACAATATTCAACTTGAAGGCAGAGATGCAGAGCAAGCCTTAAAACTCATGGATCTCTTAGACGAGAACGAAGACGTGGCAAAGGTCCATGCCAACTTTGAGATATCCGACGAATTGATGGAAAAAATGGCCGCCGAAAGTGCTTAGCCTTTTGAGTTCCACCTCATCTTCCCACTCTTTTTTCTTTACCGCCTTCTCAGATCCTTCGCCGGTTTCTGCTGACACCTTCGCTTTAAACACCTGATCCGCACAAACATGATCGCCTCACTGTCGGGAATCCTCTCTTCTAAAACACCGCAAGATGCGGTTATTTCGGTGCAGGGCGTGGGCTATCAGGTGTTCATTGCGCTTTCCACGTATTTTACCCTCCCTGATCTCAATGCCCCGGTGCAGGTCTTCGTCTCGACGCATTGGCGGAACGACACCATTCAACTCTTCGGGTTTGCCACCCTAGAAGAGAAACAGGCTTTTACACTCCTCACCACCATCAGCGGCGTCGGACCGAAACTGGCCCTAAGCGCCCTGTCGACCCTATCAGTTCAAGATTTGTGTGCAGCTATTGAATCCGGCGATATCGAAACTCTTGGTTCCATCCCCGGCGTTGGGAAAAAATCGGCCAGCCGAATCGTGTTGGAATTAAAAGACAAAACCAATCGCATCGTCATCTCAGGAGACCAGAAATCCTCAACTGCCACGATCGAGCCTACTAACTTCCTGCAAGATGAAGCCTCCTCCGCACTCATCAATTTGGGGTACCGTGC
>CBDUWS010000048.1:0-8973 GCA_965370985.1 uncultured bacterium | reverse complement strand
CTCGGTATAGCCGTCCATTGTTATGTGATTGTTGGGTTCCCAACCGAAACGGAAGAAGAATCACTGGAAACGCTGAACTTCATTGTGGGCAACACCAAACTGAATTCTTCCTATGGATTTTCATGCCAACCGTGCCTCTTTGATTTGGAAAAAGAAGCCCCGATTATGAGTGATCCTGGAGCCTATGGCGTTCAGCGAATTATGCGGCCGGCCTCAGAAGATTTAAGTCTTGGATTCTTTTACGAGGTGAAATCAGGTATGACCCCGGATCAGGCTGAAAAAGTCTATCAATATGTCTATGAGAAGATTAGTGAAGTCGTCTGTGAACTGCCGTTTAATTATTCCATGGCAGATGGATTGTTATATATTGCCCGTCACAATAAAGAACGGGAAGCACAGCTCTCGGGGGTATAAGCCATATATTCTTTCGCATGTACCGGCAACCAAGACCATTGGATTGTTGATGGTTTCAGAGTCTCGATATGATTTCAACAACAGAAAAGATATCAGATAAAATAGAGAATCCTGGCCTGTTGTTTGAATGGGGCCTGAAGAGTCTGCTCTTTGCGGCCTTTTTTGAATTGGTGTTGTATCGCCTGGTTTCTCGCTTGGGGATGCATCTGGGGAAACTGGCGGAAAAATATGAAGCGGTACGAATTGGATTTCGGACATTGTCGTCTTTAGGATTTGTCTTGTTAAATATGACGGCGATTCTCGTTTTTCTAATTTTGGGTATTTTGATTATACAAAAATTACGGACCAAGCTGTGGGTTGGCCAGTGGGATAAAGTGGTCATTCCTTTGGTTGCCCTCTTGGTCGCGTGCACAGTGGGATATCTGTTTTTCCCGCCAGCTATGCTAGGGTCGGTTGTCTACAACATCTTGGCATTTGGCATATTGGTCTTTCTCTTGGTGGAGTATTGGGGAACCCATCGCTTGTTGAGTCAGCGTCTAATGGTGGGTACATTTTTTCTGGGAATTTCTGGGTGGATCTATTATCACACGATGTCCACCTCCTATGGGTTGTTGAATATTCTGGATGCTCCACCTTTGGTTCATGAAGTGAACCGGTTAGGAGAGGCCTTAATGGTGCTGTCCAGTATTTTAGTATTTTGGGCCTATGGCAGTACCTCTTTTGTGACCAAAAACAAATCACAGCGACGGTGGGGGCTTACGCTATTAATTAGTGGGGGAGGCGTTTTCCTCCTCCTTTTATTCATGGATTATTTCCTCTCCCTTTGGAGCCCTCACACGGCCCTTGAAGTGAGAAAGGCCGGTGAAGGCATCGGATGGATATTTCAAATGGGGATGGGGTATACCTTTTACCTCCCCTTTGCCTTTTATGTGGCAGGGTTCACCTGTTGGGCCTATACCGTCATTAAATTGGTCCTCATTGGTCGATTGGCGGGTTATGGGCTGGGATTGATGTTCATGGCCGGGTATGCCCTCCAATTGTCGCATTTGACGTTGATGGTAGTGCTTGGGTTAATGTTATTAAATATCGATAAGCGAGGGAGCTTAGGGCGGCTTCGCAAGAAAATTCATGACGGACTTCTCTATCAACCAACTCGACCCGTATACGGGCAACAAACATTGTAGTTAGGATATACACAATGGAAGAACAATCTGCTGGAAGCCAAACATTGGAAGCGCAACCCGGTGAAGCCCCTACCGAAGAACAGGCATTGACCGTTGATGAGGAAATTGCTGAGCTAGAAAAACTCTTGGGTGAAGAGCCTGATGATTTCCAAGCGCGTTGCCGGTTGGGAGAACTCTATTTCAATAAAGGGCGCATGGATGAAGCCTTGTCCGAAGTCAAAAAATCCATTGAAATGGCCGAAGGCCTTCGTGTGGAAATGGATCGGTCTTTGGCAATGTATTACTCGAATCTTGGGACGATTTACGGAACCAAAGGGATGCTGGATGACGCTATCGCGCAATTCAAACGGGCGTTGGAGTTAAATGCGTATGATGTCTTGGCGTTATTCAACGTGGGGCGGTTGCACAACGATAGGGCCGAGTATTTGCAAGCCAAAGAATACTTTGAGAGGCTCATCGAGATTTCGTCTGAAGATCCGATTGCCTGGTATAACTTGGCCGGTGTGTATGAAAAATTGGACGACCCACAGATTTCCGATTTCAATACCTTAGACATGGCGATGCAAGCTTATATGAAAGTTTTGGAATTTGATCCTAGTCATTTGGATTCGAGTTTTAAACTCATGGAGATTGCCTTGAATCTCAAGAAACCTGACATGGCAGTCAAAGTGATGGAAGATGCGGTCGACAGCAATCCCGATGAACCGTTAGCCTATTATAATCTGATCAATACGTATGAAAAGTGTAAGATGTTTGAACAAGCGGATGCGACACGCAATCGCTTAAAAGAGCGATTTAGTAAACGTTCTCGTGCAACAGCAAAAAAGTAATATCCTAATAAGGAGACGGACTATGTTTGGAAGTTTAGGGTTTACAGAATTGATTCTTATCCTGGTGATCGTCCTCATTATTTTTGGAGCAGGGAAATTGCCACAATTGGGTGAAGGTGTCGGAAAAGCCATTAAAGGATTTAAAAAATCCATTCATGAAGCTGAGGCCTATGATATTGACCCTCAAGCCCAGGCTCAAGAGGGAACGTCTACTCCAACCGAGGCCTCTCCGCAAATCACTCAGCCCGTTCAGGCTGCGTCTGTAGACGCCCCGGCACAACCCCAACCTGCGGTAACTCAGACTGCTTCTTCCGAACCCGTTGCTGAGCCAGCAAAGGTCTAGTGGGGCAGAGACAGAGGGGCAGGGTTTGCTTGTGTCAAATGAAGAATTTGTGTTCGTTTAGCTAAACGGAAGAGGTTGTATTCATATGGGAACAGAGACGGCTGTAGCAGTTGATGTGATTGAAACGTTTGCAGGAAATGGTAAGTCTCGCAGTACGGGAGATGGGAAACGAGCCATTAAGGCGGGCATTCCCCTCCCCAATCAGGTTACCGTTGATCGAGAAGGGCGATATCTCTACATTGCCGAATGCGGTTCTGACCGGGTTCGGCGAGTGGATATGGAAACCGGCCTGCTTCATAATTTCGCCGGAACCGGCGAAACCTGCTACAGCGGTGATTATGGGCCTTGTGGGGAAGCAGGGTTGTATCTTCCCTTGGATGTGGCCTGTGATTCCAAAAATAATCTCTATGTCTGTGATTCCGGTAGTAATCGGATTCGAAAAATCGATGGGGAAACTGGAATTATTACGACTGTTGTCGGCACTGGACAATGGGGATTTAATGGTGATGGACCTGGGTTGGAGGTGAATCTTACCTATCCTGCGGCCATTGTCTTTGACAGCCAGGATTGTCTTTACATTGCCGATACGCAAGCCCACCGTATTCGAAAATATGATATCGAGACAGGCTTAGTGACTACAATTGGTGGATGTTGGACTGAGGAAGATGATGAGCGAATCAGTCCGCTGACTGCGCAAAACTTAATCGTATTGTCTGGCGATGCGATTGGGATTGATTTTAGTAACGACGAAGGATTGTTGCGCCCGAAATGTTCCGATGGCTTGGATTTGGATTTATACTTGGATGATGGAAAGCCGGCCATGGAATGTAAGTTTTATGATGTGGTGGGCATTGATATAGATCGCCATGGCGATCTATACATTACGGATAAAGGCACCAATCGCATTCGGAAAATCGATATGAAGACTGGTGTGGTTTCCACTATTGCCGGCGTTTGCCGGTATGGTTTTGATGGGGATGGCAAATTAGCCGTACAATCCATGCTGAACGTTCCGGAAAGTGCTGTTGTGGACTCAGAAGGGAATGTGTACATTTCCGATTCGATGAATCATCGGGTGCGGAAGGTTGATGCCCAAACGGGTATTATTACGACAGTAGTCGGCAATGGAGACAGTGGCTATGATGATAAGAATATGGGTGGCTGTGGGGCCGCTCGCTTTGTCGCTAAAGAAGACGCAGGCATGCTGAAGCATGGGGATGGTCTGATTGCTACCGAGGCGATCGTGAACACTCCCTCCGGGCTGGCTTTGGACTCCCAAGGGCATTTATACATTTGTGAGCGAAATGAAAATAAAATTCGGCGAGTGAAATTGGCATAATCCTCCCCACGCCTTGAATGACCAGATGGTCCAACTTCTTTTGCTGTTGTCACGAGTACTGACTCGCCCTTCGTTTCCGTGAAATCCATTATCCTAAGCCACAGCAGTGTTCCCACCGATTGTGCCGCGCATACTCATCTGGAGTACTACTCGTCCTGTCACTTGAAAATGGTAAGATGGAATGAGGGTTGGCATAATGGTGAATATGGTAGGTAGTCGTTGATCATTGAATTTTGAATCCTCTTGTTTCATGGGCATATTTACTATTCAAAAAAGTTATAGCAAGGGCCCTTCAGATTGAGTAACGAAATCAGAAAAACCAGCATGATTAGGACGCGGCACTCGTGGTTGTGGGGGACAATGTGTCTGGCGTTGCTCTTCGGTTTGACCTGGTACCAAGTCCCATTAGTGAGTTCACAAGGAATGGTGGTTCGCGCCCATTTCCAAAAAGGAGAGGTACCCTCACATCCTTCCGATCCAGCCTGGGAGACGGTCTCCCCCCTTCCCCTCCCATTAAGTGGGCAAATCATTACGAGGCCAGTCTGGCCAGAGCCAAGTGTACGCGCGTTATCCATCCGGTCAATCCATAATGGGAAAGAAGTCGCATTCTTAATGGAATGGCAAGATGCCACGGTCAATGAATCATTAACGCCAGGGGTTTTCAGAGATGGAGCGGCAGTGGCCCTTCCAGTAGGCGATGCTCCGGCCTTCTTTTGTATGGGGCAGTTAGATCATTATGTGAACATTTGGCATTGGAAAGCGGATTGGCAAAGCGATGTAGATCGCCGGGCAGCCCGAGCCAAGGAATCCAAACGAAAGAGAAAAGGCCCACGTCGGTTTGAAGTCATTCCACGACGGCCTTCTTCGGTAGAGGACCTTATTGGAGGTGGGTTCAGTACCTTGACCAGTAAGAAACGGCAGGGGCGAATTAAGGGGCAAGCGGAGTGGAAACGGGGGCTATGGCGGGTGGTGATGAAACGACCGCTCACCGTAGATGGGGATGATCTGGAGAATGAAGCTAAACTCATTCCTGGTCGGCTACAAGCGGTAGCTTTTGCGGTGTGGAATGGGGAAAACAAAGAACGCAATGGACAGAAAGCCGTGGCGTCCTGGATGCAATTACAAATTGATCCTGTGAAACCCGTATCCGGTGGTTCTGAATGATGAGGAGCGCCATCTTTTCAACGTGAGTAGGCTACGAATGGGACAATGGCTTGGTACAGGGGGAATGCGGATTTTGGTGTTTCTCTGTTTCTTATGTCTGGGCCTGAGTGTGGCCCCTCTCGCTGGGGTGGCGCACTCGGCGAACGAACCAATGACGGAAGAAAAGGCCTTAGCGCTCGCCGAGCAATTTGGAATCGATGTTGGGGAAGTTGATGAGGAAATCCGAGAATTTCTTGGGCTGACAAAAGCTGAAGGCGTGGTGGTTTTCGAGGTCATTGGGGGATCACCTGCTGACTTATCCGGCATTAAAGTCAAAGCGGTTATTAAAGAAGTCGATATTTTTGAAATTCGTACCTTGTTGGATCTGGGGAATGCGCTGGAAAAGACCATGCCAACGCCAAATTTTACCGTTGCCACGTATGAACCGATGACTGGCGTAGGGGTAACCGGGGGGGTGAATTTCCATTTTGTGCGCATTTTACAAGACTAGTTGTCAAATATGATGAACGGATTTGCTCGGAACATATGGGGGTGGAACATTCCACTGGCTCTGCTTGGGAGTCTCTTGGTGACACTTTGTCTTTCCGGAATCGTGGTAGCCCAAGAACAGCCAGCCTCTTCGGACGAAGACCAAACCTGGATGGAAGAGATTGAAAAGACGTTTATCCCATCTGAACAATGCAAGCAATGCCATGACCGCCATTATGAAGAATGGAAGGGCATGCGTGAGCAGACCATGGACCTTAAAACATTCGGTCGTGTGGATGGCGCCCTGTTACATGGCACTGCGCTGACCTCTCCGGTATTTCAAACTGTCCTAGGCCTGTGGCTTCAAACTAAGCCGGAAGCCGACGAACGTAATCGCTGCCTTTCTTGTCATGCTCCCGCCGTCACCGTGTTTCCTCAACATACCGATCGGATTATTGAGCAAGTGATGAAAGGTGGGAAACACGTTCAAGTTGAAGGGATCAGTTGTAGTGCCTGTCATTTGATTTCCGGGACGCAAGAAAATCCCAACGGACACCCGACGTTCAAAATTTCTGCGGGTGCAACGATTTTTGGTCCTTATGCCGAACCGGATGAGAATCTCGTTCATCCGTCAAAGCAGGCTGACGTCTATAAGGGTGCGCATTACTGTGCCTCCTGTCACTTTGGAAAAGTCAAAGATGTGATGCGGGAGGATATTCCTGGCCAAATTCTGAAGGGTACGATTTGTCAGGATTGTCATATGGAACAATCGACTGGCAGTTCCACGTCGCAACGCGGGGCGTTAACACGGCCAATAGGGCGTCATTGGTTCCAAGGCATTGTGATTCCGGGGATCATGCTCAGTAATCGCAATCTTCAGGCTGAATGGTTTTCGCGCGTGGATATTGAAGCGAAGTCGGGCCCAGGGGTAGTTGAAGGTGAAGTGTTAGTGAAAAATGGCGCGCTTCCCCATACTTTCCCTGGCGGGGACCCGGTCCTTAAACAATTTTTTGTGACCGTCATGCTCAAAACCGCAGATGGCAAAATTGTGGATCAATACGAAAAACGATTTGGAAAGACTTTTGAGGAGTTATTGCGTGGGCCTATCCCCCGGCCTTTGGTGAACGGAGGAACAACGCGTCATATTCCCTTTTCGTTGAAAAATCCACAAGAGGCGAAAGGGCTGGTGCTTGAAGCGGTCCTGAGTTACGCCTTGATTCCTGAACCAACCCCGGGGTTGAAAGACGCGTACCTCGCGACGTTACCGACAGATAAAGATCGGGAAAAGGCGGAAGCCATCATTAAAGACTATGCGACTCCCCGATTACTCACATTCCGGACCATGAACTTATAAGTCTTTGGGGAATAGTCATTTTCCCGGCCCACCGTGACCAATGCTAAAGGAACAGGCTCATGCATAGGGAAATGATGGCCAAAACTCGATTGGCTTTTCCCATTCTAGCCACAGTGGGGAGTGTCCTGGTGGCAATCATGTTAGCGTGGGTTATTCCCTCCGTGAATGCAGCCAAAAAACCTCTGGAAAAGGCCTTTCCCAGTTCCGAAAAATGTAAGCGGTGCCATCTCCGAGTCTTTGAAGAATGGGAAGCCTCGGCTCAGTCCCGGTCAATCGTGACGGCGCCGTTTCGTATCACGCTGGAGCGGTATTTGGCGAAAGCTGACAAAAAGGATCAGGCGATGTGTTTTCAGTGCCACGCACCGCATATTGCGGAATATGGTGAACTCTTGCCTCGGTTCATTAAAGAAGTGCAATCAAAAGATCCGTATATCGATGGAGTTGGGTGCCCCCAATGCCATTTGATTCATGAGGTAGATGACAAGGCCCATCCCCCTGTACCGACGTTTCAATTGGGCAAAACCATTTTTGGGGGCTATGACAAGGCCGCGGAAAATTTAGCGCATGAATCCCAAAAACTTGAGTTGTTTGGAAATTCCCAGTTCTGTGTCACATGTCATGATTCTTTGCCGCAGACACCACAAATAGCGAAGGGTCTTCCCGGTTGGTTGGGCCATTGGAAGACGTCAAAAGCGGAAAAAAGCGGCAAGCCGTGCCAATCCTGTCATATGCCGGAAGCGTTCGATGAATCAGCCAATGGTGAAAAAATCCGGAAAGTGGCGAATCATAGTTTCCCTGGGAGATTTGGGAAAGTGCGTGCGGAAGCGGTTGAACTTGATTTTTCAACGACGGTCAAAGGAAAAACCTCTCAGGTAGAGGTGACCATTAAAAGTCTCGTGCCCCACAATCTTCCGTTGCCCCATCCGGGTTGGTCCCGAGTGGTGGTAGACCTGTCCATTCAAGGGAAAAACTTGAAAACAGTCTATAACGAACAGCGGTATTATCAGAGAGTCTTCGGCGGAGGGGATGGGAAAGATACGGTCTTTGATTTCGAAGCCAAAAAGGTATTACAAGACACACTTCTTCAACCTGAAGAAACACGCAAAGAAATGTTTACTTTCCCCACACCCAAAGATGCGCCTTCCATGGATGTGGTCGTCACCCTCACCTATGCTCCCGTTCACGGGCCCCAAGATTTCCTAAAGGCGATTGAACAAGATGCTCCTCTCGGTAAAAAAGACCGCGCCTTCCAAACCGTTCAAATCGCCCAAAAAAAAGTGAACGTGCTTTTGAAAAAGAAGAAATGAAGCGAATCTGCTATTTTTATCCTACGGGTTAGCCTCGATGTAGGCCTCGCAAAACTTGATAACCAACTCCTCTATTGTCTTATAGTCAACAATAACTTGGGCATGAAAGAATACGGGCGTACCTCCGGCAGTTGGTAAATGCGCAAAAAATGGACTTATTTCCCCGAGTTGCGTCTGTTGGTCAAGAATGTCCCCATAGTGCTTAAGACCCTCAGGAGAGTAGAGGTCCAACGTCTGTAATTTATCTTGGAGTTTCTTATACTTTTCACCTTCGTTTTCGTTGAGTATCGCTGGGGGAACGTAAAGAGGAATCCTATGCGCGAGAGCATCACGGTAATTTTTGGAGTAGTTTGCGTACCAGGTCTGCAAATCCGTTGATTGTAGATATTCTCGAAGGTTTTTAGTCAGATGTAATTGAGTCTTCTTATTAAAAAGACCGATGTCCTTCCGTTCGAGTTTTCCGTCCTTGCGCTTTCCAGAAAGATTGTGTTCGCACACAAACACCCATCCCAAGTTGTCAAATATTCCTGATGTGTTGACAAAAAAAGCATGAAGATTGATTGTAAGATC
>CBDUWS010000047.1:0-8980 GCA_965370985.1 uncultured bacterium | reverse complement strand
AAATAATCTGTTTCTCCAAAGTCTGTTAGAAGGGTCACCAATGAAATGGCTGATGGCATTAAGAACTCTCCTTAAAGCAAATCGATTGAATTTCATATTCAATCATTCCGGCCGGTCGATGTACTTCCACAATGTCGCCTACACGGTGGCCAATTAATGCTCGACCAATGGGAGACTGCACGGAAATTGACCCATTTTTTATATCAGCTTCATCCTCGCCCACTAGGGTGTATCGTTTTCCTTCTTGAGACTCCATATTTAATAAGGAAACGGTCACTCCAAAAACAATGGTTTCGCATTCACCACTCGAGATTTCAACAACTTGAGCATTACCCAACTTATGTTCCAATTCGGCCATTCGAGTGTTAATAAATTGTTGATGTTCTTTTGCCGCTTTATACTCGGCATTTTCCTTTAAATCACCATGTTCGCGAGCTTCAGTAATGGCTTGAATGACTTTGGGCCGTTCTTCTCGCCGCAGACGAGTGAGTTCGCCTTGTAGGGCTTCATAGCCCTTTTTCGTCATGGGAAATTTCATAATCTGCAACTCCAACAATTGTCAATAATTTGCTATGAGCGACGATAATATTTTTAGACCATATTTAACCATTGGTATGATGGTACTCCTGCAAACTTTTCACGGTCATCGCTGTTTTTTTCATGGCCTCAATGCCAAAGACAGCCGCTTGTGCTCCTTGCATGGTCGTAAAATAGGGAATACCCCCAAACACGGCGGCCGTTCGAATTGGAGCCGAATCTTCTTGTGATTCTTTATCGCCAACCGTATTAATCACCATGGCCAGCTCCTTATTTTTAATCAAGTCTCCAATATGTGGACGCCCTTCTTTGATCTTGTTCACCGCCTGAACCGGGATGGCATGTTGTTGTAGGAAGGCAGCCGTCCCCTTGGTCGCCTTAATCGAAAAACCTAGCTGAACCAGGCATTGGGCTAATCCAAGAGCAGCCGACTTATCTCCATCTTTCACGCTTATGAGTGCAGTCCCACTCAAGGGCATCGCCATTCCTGCCGCAGCTTGCGATTTGGCAAAAGCCCATCCGAAGCTTTGATCGATTCCCATAACCTCACCGGTAGAACGCATTTCGGGTCCTAATAACACATCGGAAACCCCGAGTTTGGTAAACGGAAACACCGCTTCTTTTATGGCGATGTGAGAGCATTGAGGTACTTGAAGAAAGCCCAAATCTCGTAATGTTCGTCCGGCCATGACCTTCATCGCCAATTTTGCTAATGGTACGCCAATGGCTTTACTCACAAAGGGAACGGTTCGAGATGCACGAGGATTGACTTCTAAGATAAAGACCTGATCCTCTTTTACGGCATATTGGATGTTCATTAATCCTATGACTTGGAGTTCTTTGGCTAAAAGAACGGTCTGTTGTTGAATGATATGAATGATGTTTGCAGGAAGGGTATGTGGGGGCAATGAACATGCCGAGTCTCCAGAATGAATGCCCGCCATTTCCACATGTTCCATAATGCCTGCCACGACGACATCTATTCCGTCTGCAATCGCGTCGACATCAACCTCAATCGCATCTTCTATATAATCATCAATGAGCAATGGATGGGACCCCAAATCAAATGACGTTTTCTGAAGGTAGCGATCTAGAGATTCCGCATCATAAAGAATTTCCATGGCACGTCCACCCAATACATAGGATGGACGGACCATGACAGGAAAGCCAATATTGACGGCAATAATATGTGCTTCATGTGAAGAGCGTGCTGTCCCGTTTTGGGGTTGTTTCAACCCTAACTCGGTTAACATGTCACTGAAACGTTTTCGATCTTCAGCACGGTCAATAGCATCTGGTTGGGTTCCGACAATCCTAACGCCTTTTTCTGCCAAGGGTACGGCCAATTTAAGGGGGGTTTGTCCTCCAAATTGCACAACGACGCCTTCAGGCTGTTCGGTTTCGATAATTCGTAAGACGTCTTCTTGGGTCAGGGGTTCAAAGTATAATCGGTCCGAAATATCATAATCCGTGCTAACCGTTTCCGGATTACAATTGACCATGATGGTCTCAATCCCTTCTTCGCGCAAAGCCATAGCCGCATGAACACAACAATAATCAAATTCGATGCCTTGCCCGATGCGATTGGGGCCCCCACCTAATACCATGATTTTTCGGTGTTGGGTTGGGTAGGCTTCACAGCTTGTACCCGATGAGGAATATAAATAAGGCGTGTGAGCTTCAAATTCCCCTCCACAGGTGTCTACTCGCTTGAATACGGTCACTGGATCGGCATTTGAACGCTTTCGTGCGTGGCGAATCCAATCTTCATGGCGTCCGATCAATTGCCCTAGTCGTTGGTCCGAAAATCCTAGTTTTTTTGCCTGAGTGAGCAAAGAGACCAAGGCATCAGGTAACCCAACCGGTTTCTCTGTCCTAGAGTCACTTCCTAGATATGCCTGACAAGCGAGTACCCATTGGCTTTCAAATCTTATGATTTGCTGGATTTCATCTAAAAACCAGGGATCAATTTTCGTTCGTTGATGCACATCCTCAACAGACATTCCAATTCTAAAGGCATCAGCGATGTGCCACAGCCGGTCAGTCGTTGGCATCCGAAGTGCTGTGTGAATTGTGTCAAAGAGTGGGTGATGGACGGAACTGGTCTCTTGCTTGCCATCCAGCCCGTGTAAAGACACGAGACCATAGCGATCCGTTTCAAGAGACCGAACAGCCTTTTGTAACGCTTCCTTAAACGTTCCTCCTAAGGCCATAGCTTCTCCCACGGATTTCATATGGGTCGTAAGCGTACGGTCAATTCCTTCAAATTTCTCAAACGTAAAGCGTGGAATTTTGACCACCACATAATCAATGGTGGGTTCAAAACAGGCTTTCGTGACTTGGGTAATATCATTGGGAATTTCATCAAGGGTATACCCCACGGCCAGCTTTGCAGCAATTTTGGCAATAGGAAATCCGGTGGCTTTTGAGGCCAATGCAGAACTACGAGATACCCGAGGGTTCATTTCAATGACGATGAGTTCTCCGTTATCCGGATTCACGGCAAATTGAATATTCGAGCCGCCCGTCTCCACGCCAATTTCGCGAATAATCCGTATCGCCGCATCACGCATATATTGATATTCTTTATCCGATAAGGTCATCGCTGGTGCCACTGTGATGCTATCGCCGGTATGCACACCCATTGGATCTACATTCTCAATGGGGCAGACAATGACGACATTATCTTTGGAGTCCCGCATCACCTCTAATTCATATTCCTTCCATCCTAATAGGGATTTTTCAACAAGAACCTGGCCAACAGGGCTTGTTACTAATGCCCAATCGATAAATCGATCAAACTCCTCCCGATTGTAGGCAATATTTCCCCCTGCCCCACCGAGGGTAAATGAGGGGCGCACAATGGCCGGGAACCCGATCTCATCAATCAGTTGGAGTGCGTCTTCTCGTGATCGTATCGATCCACTTGCAGCCGTTTTGAGGCCAATTCGTTCTATGGCCTGCTTAAAAAGTTCTCGATCTTCAGCTTTTTGAATGGAGGCATACGATGCGCCAATCAGGGTAACTCCATATTTTTCCAAAATTCCTTTTTTGGTTAATTCGACCGTCACGTTCAAAGCCGTTTGGCCACCCATAGTGGGCAGGAGCGCATCCGGCCGATCTCGTTCAAAAATGGCTTCAACGACCTCTACGGTAATGGGCTCAACATACGTACGATCTGCAAGATCTGGATCAGTCATGATAGTGGCGGGATTGCTGTTCAGTAGCACGACTTCATAGCCTTCTTCTTTGAGGGCTTTGCAGGCTTGGGTCCCGGAATAATCAAATTCACAACCCTGCCCAATGACGATAGGACCAGACCCTATTAAAAAAATACGCTTGATATCATTTCGACGAGGCATACAATCTGCTCAGGAAAATTCCATTAATATTATAGAATAGGATTTGATTTGCTATCTGTCGTCGAATCTGTCGGCCCTGGATGATAATATCTCATAGCTTGCGGAATCCATGCTTCTATCTGATTAATTCGTGTGATATCTGACGGATGCGTGGACAAAAACTCAGGAACGGAATTTTGGGTACGAAAACAAAATCTCCCGATCATTTTTCTTGGGCAACCGCTCATCCGTTCCCAAAACGGGACAGCTTCCCGTGGGTCATATCCGGCTTTCGCCATTAATTGCAAACCAATAAAATCAGCCTCGGATTCCTGCTCACGAGAATTAGGCAAGGCCACCCCCACACCATAGGCACTCATCGCCCCAATAGCCATACCAGGATCAATCCCTCCAGCCGCCGCTCCGGCTAGGGCTCCAATTTGAGCAATCTGTTCGAGGATTCCTCGACTATAGCGTTCGGCACCATGTCGCTGAAGGGCATGCGCTACTTCATGAGCCATGACCGTTGCTAACCCGGCTTCAGTTTTAGTGTATTTTAAAATTCCGGTAAACACCGCCACTTTTCCACCTGGAAGAGCAAAAGCATTAACCTGGTCGTCATCCTGAATGACTATAAATTCCCACACATATTCTGGCTTATTGGCAACTTTCGCGATTCGTCGTCCAACACGATTCACCATAAGTGTGACTTTTGGGTCCCTACTTAAGCGAGCATTTTTCAGTATTTCCCGAAATGCCGAAAGACCCAAAGCAATTTCTTTTTCTTCGGAAATATAAATTAATTGATCGCGTGCGGTGCCCGGTGCTTTATGACAGGACACGGCAAGCAAGCAAATAATGCCAAGACAGACGTATTGGGCTATCCTTCGATTTTTTCGGGAACATCGTTGGAATGGTAATGAGTGATTCATTCAACAACTCTATGGGATTAAGGAATCCACATATACATCATCTGAGGAGTTCCACCGTGTAAAGCCCCCAGTACGGTATTCGCATTGAGTTGAGGGAATCCCAATTGTCCTATCGTAGGAG
Source organism: uncultured bacterium (assembly GCA_965370985.1). Taxonomy (GTDB): domain Bacteria; phylum Nitrospirota; class Nitrospiria; order Nitrospirales; family UBA8639; genus Nitrospira_E. The sequence continues at coordinate 4,049 of CBDUWS010000047.1, read as the reverse complement.
GCTCAAAATGAGAATAAATATTCTGGTGGGTCTCACGACTATTTCTCGTGTAGGTGACCACTTGCGCATCGGTTAGCTGCGCGCTCTTTTTCGCACGTTCGATCGCATCATCCAAATAGCCAATCTCATCAATCAATCCTTCGGCTTTGGCAATATCCGCAGTATAAATTCGCCCATCAGCCAATTGCCGAATCTGTGTCGTATTTAACTCAGGTCTTCCTTGTTCCACCACAGCAAGAAAGCGGGCATATAATCTGTCAATGATGTCTTGGAAAATTTCTCGTTCTTCCTCATTCATGGAGCGAAAAGGTGATCCCATTGATTTCTTAGGACCTGATACGATTGCCGTAGGTTGAATCCCAACTTTTTCCATTAATCCCTGCGCATTGAGTGTCAGCATGATCACACCAATGCTTCCCGTGATAGTCGAGGGATGGGCAAAAATATAGTCAGAGGCCATTGCCACGTAATAGCCACCGGAAGTTCCTAAATCCATAATCGATGTGATAATTGGCACCTTTCGCTTTTGTTTAAATTTCTGAAGCTCGTGATACAGAATATCTGAGGCGGTCACGGTTCCCCCAGGTGTATTAATACGAAGCACAATGGCTTTAATGTGATCGTCTTTCTCGGCTTTGGTTAATTCTTCTTTGAGTCGAGCTGGGAGACTGGGTTCAGAGAAAAGCCCGGAGTCCTTGCTGGTCGTTAAAGCCCCTGAGATATCAATTAAAAGAATCTTGTCAGGGCCTTCTCCCGATATTGAAGTTTCCCGCAAGGCCCCTCTGCCGGAAAATACATCAATATGAATGCACCCACCTAAGACTAATAGAAATAGGAGAGCCCATCTTAGCCTGTTACCCATATATCTAGCCTTTCATCATGTCGACAAATTGTTGAAAGAGATAGGATGAATCATGAGGCCCCGGCGAAGCTTCCGGATGATATTGAACAGAAAGAATCGGACTATCCAGCCCAACCATCCCTTCACAACATCCATCGTTCAGACTTCGGTGAGTGACTTCCATCCTGCCAATAGATGTATCAAATCGTTGAGTATCCCAGAGTGTTTCTTCTTGTTCTTTGTGAGGAAGTGTTACCGCAAAATTATGGTTCTGGGAAGTAATTTCAATCTTTCTTGTCCGAAGATCCATTACTGGATGGTTTGCCCCGTGATGTCCAAATGGCAACTTATGAGTGGCCAGGCCTAAGGCCAATCCCAAAATCTGATGCCCTAAGCAAATACCAAATATCGGCTTCCAATCAAGTAGCGCTTTGACCGTTTTCACGGCATAGGAAACGCCTTCAGGATCTCCCGGGCCGTTAGATAAGAACAGGCCATCAGGTTGTAATTGGCGAATATCGTCAGCACTTGTGGAGGCTGGCACGACCTGAACCTGGCATCCCACATCCACTAAACTCCGAAGAATATGATGCTTAACCCCAAAATCCATGACCACGACTTTATAAGAAGAAAAGGGTGCCACTTGTTGAGAAAGAGAAGAGCCATTCGTCTCAGAGTGGATGCCCATAGTTCCCTTTGACCATTGATATGAAGACGGACACGTCACTTCATGTACCAAATCCCGACCGACAATAGAGGGTGAGGCCTGGGCTTTCGCACATAAGGAAGCTTCCTCCAAATTTAGATGAGAAATCACGCCCATTTGAGAGCCCTTCTCTCGTAAATGGCTTGTTAGCGCACGGGTATCAATCCCTTGAATACTCACAATTTCATGTTGGAGTAAATATTCTTCAAAAGATTGTTGCCCGCGCCAATTACTCATCCGTTTGGAGGCTTCTCGTACAATAAATCCTTCAGCCCACACCCGGTGAGATTCATCATCATCCGGTGTTACACCATAATTTCCAATTTGTGTGCTCGTCATCAACACAATCTGGCCTTTATAGGAGGGGTCTGTCAGAATTTCCTGATACCCGGTCATAGCGGTATTAAAGACGACTTCTCCAACAGCTTCGCCCTTAAAGCCTAGAGCTTGTCCTTTAAACACTGTGCCATCGGCTAAGGCTAATACCGCGTCCTTCATATCATCAACTTTTTCTATTTTGTCTCATCATATTTTTATGGACAAAAAATTATTTCAACGGGCATCGGCAATATGACGAACAAGGGTTTTCCGTAATTTCAGAATAAATAAAGAAAATGCTAGTCCGACATTCACAAGATGTAATGCCCGAACGATCATATGCAAGCGAAAGAATTGATCGTAAGCTAATTCTTTTTCTTCTTTGGATATGGATTCAAAGGCTTGCTCTTGTAAGACTACGGCTTGGGGTCCTAAGATTCCAAGAATTCCAACCGTCACCACGAACATTCCACCAAGAAGCCACCATTCCCCGGTGGTCACAGTGAATACATGAGAAGGATCTTGGCCATACGTTCGAAAACGAAGAAAAGCCACAAGACTGAGAACCAGTAATATACCGAGATTCAGATATCCATACCCATCAAATACTCGACGTAAGAACCGGCCGGCCGGTTCCATTCCAAACGAATTAAACACAGCAGGAATGACTATGGCAATAATCACCACCAAGCCACCCACCCATAACGTTAACGCACACATTTCGACAAAAAAGCCTATCATACCCCAATTCACGCGCTTCCTTCCCATGGGTTAGCGAGCATCATAAACCAACCGACCATCAACCAAGGTCATTTTGACTTTTCCCTTCACCGACATGCCGCCAAAGGGAGTATTACGACTTTTGGATTGAAACCGTTCCGGGTCAACAACCCATTCTTCTTCAGGAGCGAAAATCACAACATCCGCCAAGCTTCCTGGCGAAAGAGACCCCACAGGAAGATGAAACAATTGAGCCGGTGCGCGGGTTAATTTATCAAGTGCCTGCTCAAGAGACAAAACGCCGTCATGCACTAACTGAAGCGTCAGAGGCAGAGCCGTTTCGAAACCCACGATTCCAAAAGGTGCGGAATCAAACTCCAATTGTTTTTCTTGAACAGCATGAGGCGCATGATCGGTGGCAATCACATCGATGGTGCCATCAACTAATCCTTGCTTGAGAGCCAGCATATCCTCATTGGTTCGAAGAGGTGGATTCATTTTGGCATTGGACTGATAGCCGCGGACAGCTTCTTCGGAAATGGAGAAATGGTGAGGACAGACTTCTGCGCTCACCGGAAGCCCTTGGGCTTTAGCATGCCGAACCAATTCAACAGAACGTGCGGTGCTTAAATGCGCCAAATGGACATGAACCCCGGTCAGATCGGCAAGTGCTAGATTACGAGCCACCATGACTTCTTCTGAAGCATCAGGAATACCCGGCACACCTAATTCGGTGGAGACGACGCCCTCGTTCATGCACCCGCCATCGGTCAAATGCAAATCTTCGCAGTGATCAACCACAGGAACCCCAAAGGCTTTGGCATATTCCAAGGCGCGGCGCATGACTAAACTATTCATGACAGGACGCCCATCATCAGAAATAGCCACACAGCCGGCTCCAACCAGTTCACCTATGTTAGCGAGTTCTTCACCATCTGAATTTTTGGTAATGGCGCCAATGGGGAAAACTCGCGCTTTCCCGGCCTCCTGACCTTTGGTCAACATAAATTGTGTAATGGCTTCGTTATCGTTGACCGGCTGCGTATTGGGCATACAACAGATTGATGTAAACCCCCCAGCTACAGCCGAGGCCGAACCGGTTGCAATCGTTTCCTTATATTCAAAACCCGGTTCCCGCAAGTGACAATGAAGATCTACGAGTCCAGGAGCGACAATCCAGCCACTGGCATCAAGAATCGTAGCGGTAGCATCCTGGATGATGGATTGTTTGAGTGGATAGCCCACTTCCACAATTTTTCCATTCTGGATCAGGACATCAGCTCGTCCGTTAACATGACCAGGATCAATAACGATCCCACCCTGAATACAGACTGTTTGGGTTAAGGCTTGGTTCGACGATGCTTCGTTCATAGTTCCCTATTTCTATAAATGTTAAGCGGCTCCTGACAATAAATACATCAAGGCCATCCGCACCGATACGCCATTGGTGACTTGGTCTAAAAT
>CBDUWS010000046.1:0-9036 GCA_965370985.1 uncultured bacterium | reverse complement strand
TCCGAGCACGTTGTTCTGCCGTCAACACGGCTTTGGCGTCCCGGGTGGCTTTGACGGACGCGAAGTACATCTCAGCCCTGGTGTTATAGAGGTCTTTTAATTTCGCTTCGACCTCACCGAGGGACCCTTGGTCGTCACGCATTAGGTCATGGAGGTCCACACTGGCCAGTTGGATATCGGCCTTCATTTTAATCTTGGTTTTTTTGAAATTGGTTTTGATCGTTTGAAGTTTGGCCACTTGATCATCGGTAATGGCCATGCCGTCTTTGAATTTCAGAATATGATCAATAAATTTTGAGGCACTTTGGTGTGGACCATGGCTTCCCACACCCATGCTTCCTTTTATACCGTGGCCACTGTGCATACTTCCGCCAGGGTAGCCTTTCCCATGTCCCATCGTGCCCGACCCATGCGGTGATGTTTTTCCAGTGGCATGGTGGACCATCCCATCCCCATGGCCATAGCCGCTGGCCAGGGTTAGCAAGGGCAATCCCAGGACCAACCCGAGCACACCGGCCCAGAGGGGAATCAACCGAAAACAGTGCCTGCCGTGTTTAGGTGTCATGTGGAAAACCTCCTTTCACTCTACGAAAGAGCGGGTTGTGGAAAGAGAATGGTATGTGATGTCGTGACATGTACGATTACAGATGTCTCTATATTATACACGGGAATTGGCGACATGCAGCAGTGAATTAGCTGGCCAGAGGCCAAGCGAATGGCATAGACGGTCTGCGATCCCTGAAATTGACGACTTTCAATGCGCCCTGAACCAGTTTCAGAGGGGGTGAATTGGATGTCATTGGGACGAATCATCACCAAGACACGGCTTTCGCTGTGAAAATCAGACTGATTGGGAAAGGTGCCGATTTCTGTTTCAATTTGACCATTGTTAATGATCCCGGGAATCGTGTTGGCCTGCCCGATAAATTCCGCAACGAAGGAACAGGAGGGATGTTGATAAATGGCCTCGGGCGTATCGCATTGCACCAAGACCCCATCTTGCATCACCGCGACGTGATCAGCAATGGCAAAAGCTTCTTCATGGTCATGAGTGACCAGAATAGCCGTGGTCTGCGTTTGTCGGAGAACTCGGTACAATTCCTTCCGCATTTTGATCGTCATATCCGGATCCAAATTGCTGAACGGTTCATCCAGTAAAAGCATGAGGGGTTTGGGAGCCAGCGCGCGCGCGATGGCGACACGTTGTTGTTGGCCACCAGAGATTTCATGCGGAAAACGATGTTCAAGACCTTGGAGACTCACTAAATCCAACAAAGTCTGAACACGGGTTTTCCGGTCAGAAGGTTGCCAATGATAGAGCCCAAACGCCACGTTGTCCTCAACAGACATATGCGGAAATAACGCATATTCTTGAAAGACCAGCCCCACTCGACGGTGTTCAGGAGGCATGTGAAAAGAGGCCGAAGCCAGAACCTGACCTTGCAATCGAATTTCCCCGGCGGAAATTTTTTCAAAGCCAGCGATAGCGCGCAAGGTTGTCGTTTTCCCGCAACCGGAAGGTCCTAACAGACACAAGATGTTCCCCGGCTGAAGATGGAGAGACAGGTCGCGAACGGTGGGGACATCAGGCTGGTACCCGCAGGTGATATGTGCTATCTCCAACATCGGGGCCTGAGAAGATGGTTCGATGGATGACGACACAGGGTCCATTTGTCGTGCTTCAACAAAAAGGGACATCAAAAACCTTTCAGGACCATTGTACTAAGGCTTAGCCTGCCTGCCAATTCTTTTTGGACAAGAGAAAGACGGCAGGAATAGTCAGAATCACAATCAGCAAAGCCGGCGGGGCAGCAAGCTGATATAGCTCTTCGCTGGCTTCCAACCAAATGCGCACCGCCAACGTATCAAATCCGATCGGGCGTAAGAGCAATGTGGCAGGCAGTTCTTTCATGCAGAGGAGAAACATGAGCAGCCAAGCAGCCGAAAATCCTTTGCGGACCAGGGGAAACGTAATCTGCATAAAAGTCCGAATCCCTTTGGCACCGAGATTGCGCGCCGCTTCTTCTAAATTGGGATTGACCTGTTGAAGAGCCGATTCCATGGCTTGCAGGCCCGCCGGTAAATAATGAATCAGATAAGCAAATATTAGAACAAAGATGGTGCCATAAAGAATGGGAATCAAATCCGTAAACAACATCAGGAGCGCTAAGGCGGCTACGGGTCCTGGAAGCACATAGCCGATATAGGCACCTTGCAAACAGGCCACATGCAGTTTGGAGGGAATGCGGGAAGCTAAGTAGGCCAGGGGTGTGCCCAAGACCAGGGCAGCTGTTGCGGCGGTGGCGGACAGGAACACACTATTTCCTATGTAAGTCCAAAATGACGCACCGACTTCACCATTGGTCCAGGCGGTCAGCGTCCATTGAATAAGCAGGAACACAGGCAGCCCAAAGGCCGCAATAAAAATGACCAAAAATGACAGGTTAATGGTCAGCCCCCGGGTCATCGAACAGGGTTTCGGTGTGGCGGTCCGGACTCGGCCGGATGTCTGGTAAAACCGGCTTTGTTTACGGAACCATCGTTCGGCGAAAAGGAATACCAGAGCAAAGCCCACCAACAGCAGGCTGAGCAGTGCGGCCGATTGATAATCAAAACGACCGGTGATTTGTTGATAAATGGCGTAGGTAAAGGTTTGAAAGCGCAGCAGTGAGACGGCCCCAAAATCCGATACCACGTAAAGCACCACCAGAAACATGCTGGCCACCAAGGCGGGCCGGATGAGCGGTAAGGACACACGCCAAAACGTTTCCCGGCGTGTGGCGCCAGTTGCTTGCGCGGCTTCTTCAAATGACAGATTAAAATTTTGAAACGCTGCGCGGGCTAGCAAATAGACATAGGGAAAGGTGTTCAAGGTCATGACTACCAGGGCTCCCGTAAAACTATAGGGAGAGGGGATGCGGGCATCTGAGTTGGTTAACCATTGCCAGGTTTGTTCAACGGGTCCCGCCGTATCCAATAAATAGGTATAAATATACGCCAAGACAAAAGAGGGAATGGCCAAGGGCAACACAAACCCCCAGTCCCAAAAGGCTCGTCCCCAAAACTGGTAGCGGGTGATTACCCACGCGGTGGAAACCCCAAGGGTCAGGGTGGCTAAGGAAACCCCTATGGCCAAGGAAATGGTATTGGTCAATAATTCAGGAAGGCGGGTGTTCCACAGATTACCGGCCTGGGAAAGATCGCCGGTAAAAGCCGAATAGGTGACATACAAAAGAGGAAACGTCAGGAGCGCAGCGATGCTTAAGCCGAGAAGGGAAAGCGGAGTCAGCCGGGGTTGGCGAACCATTCAGGGGCGCCCCAATGCTTAGCGGAGACCCAGGCGCTGGATCTCTTGAATGATAGGCTCACGAAGTTCGGCCAACCGCGTGAGAGGAATGCTTGAGGGCCGAAACGAGGAAGAGGGTGGTACGGCGGGATCGGCTTTCACAGAGGAATTAACTGGATATTCTTTATTGATGCGCGCAAACATTTCTTGTCCGGTCGGAGACATCAAAAAGGTAATCAATTGGTTGGCCGCAGACATATGCTTGGCATGGGCTGTGAGGCCGATGCCTGCCACATTCATAATGGCACCCATGCCTCCCTCCTCTTGGTCGGTGATCAAGGGTGCGATTGGGGCCTTGGGGTCCTTGGCTAAATGGCGAAAAATGTAATAGTGGTTCACAATTCCCACAGACACTTTCCCTTTGGCGACGGCATCTACGATCTGGCGATTTTTCCCATAGACCTCATTGCCCGCGTTGTCACGAAGTCCTTGTAGAAATTCAGCGGTGGCCTTTTCCCCTTTGGCGGCTAAGATCACTGACGCACCGGCTTGCAGGTATTCACTATTGGCACTAGGAATGGCCAATTTCCCTTTCCAGGATGGGGTGGCCAAATCTAACAGGGAGTGAATGGTTGAAGGGTCGACCATGTTTGTGTTGTACACAATCATCCAAATGCGTCCAGAAAGCCCGATCCAACTATTATCCGGGGCACGAAAGGGTTCAGGAATGGTGGTCGTCACAGCAGGAAGCGTAATCGGTTGGAGCAAATGAAGGCTTCGGGCTAACTCCAAGGTCCCGGCTTCATTGGTAATAAACACATCGGCAGGAGTTCGAGCCTTTTCAGCGCGTAACCGGTTCACTAATTCCGTGCTGCCAGCGGTCAGAAGTTGCACGGTGGTGCCGGTCGTTTCTTGAAAATGATCCAAGACGGGTTTAATCAATCGTTCGGCTCGTCCGGAATAGACCACTACAGAGTCCTCGGCATACAACTGTGGAACTCCAAGTGTTACAGAACCAAACAATATGAAAGTCAAAAGTGTTGAAAGGAAAAGGGGAATACTGATTTTCCTAACGATTTGTATATTCATTTTCACTGTTTACCCTTTACGATTTGTATATTTGTGAAGGAGCAAGACAATGCTACCACTTTACTATGTATATTTGCGAAGGAGCAAGATTAAAGAGACATTCTAGGTTAAAGAGGGGCAAATAAAGGTTGGCCAAGAAACGTTAGGCTGGTTGGCAAGTGTCACAGAGACCGTAGAGTTCTAATTTGTGGGTTTGAATGGTAAAGCCGTTTTTTCGGGCCACGGCTTCTTGCAGGTCTTCGATTTGGCAATTCTTGAATTCCACAATTTTCCCACATCCTGTACAAATCAGATGGTCATGATGGCCTTTGTGGGCCACATTGTCGAACTGGGTTTGGGTTCCGAAATGACGTTCTTGCGCCATGCCGGTATCGCAAAAGAGTTTGAGGGTCCGATAGATCGTGGCGAGACCGATGTGTGGGTCTTTTTTGGCCAGGATGTGATATAACTGCTCGGCCGTGACATGCTCCATTTTCAGGAACGTGGTCAGAATGAGTTCTCGCTGACGGGTCAGCTTGAGGCTATGTTTGGCGAGATGATGTTTGAGTAGGTCGAGTTCTTTAATGGGTTTGGACATGGCCAGATGTTTCCTGAAATTGAGAGGAGATATTAAACCCCAAGAGGCCAATTTGGTCAAGGAATTTTTTTGAGGTGACGTGGCCGGAAAAGGTGTGGAGTTTGTATGCGAAAACCCGTAGAAGTGACCAGTGATCGTGCGTTGCTGATTTATACCTTGCATTTGACCGAATCCATGGGCTTGATGAGTGACGTGAAACTCCAGCAGTTGCTATTTCTGGCGGAGTTGCAAATGTTGGGCAAAGGATTCAAAGGCTTGCATTGGGAATTTGTTCGTTTTCCCTATGGCGCGTTCAGTAAGGATGTGGATAATGATTTGCTGTTTTTACGCCGCAAAGAACGGATCCAGAATTTTGATGTGACGGGAGATGCCGAAGGGGTGGTGGAATTGGTTGATAAAGTGGTGGATGGCCATGAGGCGAATGAACAGATTATGGAAATTATTCGCACGGTGGTCGAAACCTACGGGCCGCAGGATACTAGTGAGATTATGAGTTCAGTGGAGGCGGTGGAATTAAGTCCGGCAGATAACCCTGAACAAAAGCTCGCGATTCGGGAAATTTCGTTTCATACGATTATGCTCGTGCCGTCTCGCGTGGAAACTACGAAAGCGTTCACATTATCAACGGCACAGGTGAAAAGCCTCAATAAGGCGATGGGGTATTAATGGGGAATTTATTAGGGAAAAGTGAACAGTGAAAAGTAAGGAGTACAGAGTGAGAACAAGGAAGGGCCTTGCTGGTTCTGCCTCTTTTGCTTCTCACTTTTCACTTCTTCCTTTCCCGTTTCCCTCCCATGTCATGAAAGGGAAACGGCAAAGAATTGCGTGGCTATTTCATGGAGGTGTTCTTCTAATCCTTCTTGGAGGATTCCACCATAAAGACCTCATTTAAGGCTTGTAGGCGTACTTTCCCTACCCCACTGACGGCTTCCAATTCATCCATGGATGTAAATTTTCCATGTTCTTTTTTGTAGTCTAAAATATTTTGTGCCGTGTTGTGGCCGACGCCTGTAACGGCTTCCAGTTGGGTGACGCTGGCGGAATTAATGTCAGTTTTCACGGCGGCAAATGCTCCGGTAACAGGCAGCAACATACCAAGGGAAAAGCACATGGCCAACAGGAGAGCAGAAAGGCGTTTTTGTGGTTTTTTCATAAATAAAACTCCTTTTGTAAAGAATGAATTAGGGATTTGATGTCAGTTTGGTGTTCGATGAGAACACTCGTTGGCAGCCAATCCTATAAATAATGAGGAGAGGCTAAAGGTATAGGTATATTTGATGCAATCTGTCGGAGGATTTACCGAATCAATGGAAAGAAACCAAAGAATATGAGAGTTTATGTGGAGGGTTTGGGAGAAGAGGTTGTCGAAAATTGATACAGGTTGCCGAATTTTTGTTCAAGGTCTTGAATGAACGGCTCTGGCGTCAGGGCTTGGCTTGTTACTCGTTGAATGAGTCCCTTGGCCGAATACTGCCGCCCCCATTGATGCACCCGATCATTCAGCCAATTCTTTAAGGGCAGAAAATTTCCCTGGCTAATATTTTGTTCAAGGTCGGCCATATCTTTCTTGGCTTGATGAAACAGCATGGCGGCATAGAGGTTCCCCAACGTGTACGTGGGAAAATAGCCGAAGGCCCCAAACGACCAATGGACATCTTGCAGCACGCCCTCAGCATCGTTGGACGGGGTAATCCCCAAATACTCCTGGATCTTGGCATTCCACAACTCCGGCAATTCTTCTACCTGGACCCGGCCTTCAATGACTTCCAGTTCAATTTCAAATCGCACCATGATGTGCAAGTTGTAGGTTAACTCGTCCGCTTCGACCCGAATCAATGAAGGAGTGACGTAATTGATGGCGAAGTAAAATTCGTCTTCGCTGACCGCGCTGAGTTGTGCAGGGAAGATTTCCTGTAACTTTGGATAAAAATACTGCCAAAACGGTCTGGATCGGCCCACAGCATTTTCCCAGAGTCGTGACTGGCTTTCGTGAATACCTAAGGAAATGGCCTCGCCCAATGGCGTCCCGTAGAACTCGGCCGGTAATCCTTGTTCATACAAGCCATGCCCTCCTTCATGGATGCAACTAAACAGGCATGAGGACAAGTCGGTATCAAAGACGCGCGTGGTAATCCGCGCATCGGTAGGATGAAATGAGGTCGTAAAGGGATGAGCGGAAATGTCCAGCCGCCCACGCTGAAAATTGTAGCCCATCTGTTTGAGCACCAGGCGGCCAAAGTCGATCTGCTTGCTGGTGTCAAACGATTGTGTGAGCAGGTTGGTATTGGGTTGGACGGGAGAATTTCGAACCTGATCGAGTAAACGAATCAGGTGTGTGCGCAATTCAGCAAAGAGGGGGCGGAGCTGGGCGACGGTTGACCCTGGTTCAAAGGTATCTAATAACGCATTGTATGGAGAATCGCTGTATCCCAAATAGTCGGCTTCTTTCCGTTTAAGTCCAACGAGGCGTTCCAAGTTTGGGAGAAAGCGTTGGAAATCGTTGGTCTTTCGAGCTTCTACCCAGACTTGTTGAGCGATGGAACATTCCCGTTCCAGTTCGTTCACGAATGAAGAAGGCAATTTTTTCGCGCGGGAGAAATCTCGCCAGGTTTCACGAAGCAAGGCTTGTGAGGTGTCATCAAGGGAGGGCTGTTGTGTGGGGATGATGGTTCCTGTTTCGATATCCAGAAAGGAGCCGAGCAGTGATTCGACCTCAGGTGACACAAATTGGTTATGTGCCAAGGTTTGAAGGGTAGCTAGCTGTTCTGCTCGGATCGCCCCACTTTCTGTCGGCATGTAGGTTTCTTGATCCCAGGAGAGGACAGCCGCCGCGTCGTGTAGATGATGAATCTCTCGAAGTTTGGAGGTTAAATTGTCAAGCGAAGCTGAGGTTGCCATGGCATCTTTCCTTTTTCTATAACGATGTAGGTAGGATTGAACGCATTGCACTTTACGTCAGCTATTCCGAGATTGGCAATAAACACGTCCATGCCTCATCGCCAAAAACAGCGAGATTATTTCCCCCTTTTCATCTGTCATCCCCGCAAGTTGTTGGCGGGGATCTATCCGAAATTATGGCCCTTCCGAGTTTTTCGTAGGTGCCGGCTCCACGTGATTTTTTCGATATGCCGTTTTGGCAATCTTTCTCCCAGTCTTATTTTGTAGAGACGTCTCTACAAGAGGTTTTGCTCGTCAATGCTTGCTTTGCATGAGGAATGATGCGGAAAATAAGGTCCTTAATCATTTGTCATGTGCAATTTTTCTGGAGGGATAGCTTATGAAATCATTGGTGATGCCGGAGGCCGAGGCCTATGCGGAAGCCCATTCTGTTGCCGAATCGGATATTTGCCGACGGCTTCGCGAAGAAACCTATCGCACAATGGATTTGCCCCAAATGGTTGTGGGGCCGTTGGAAGGGGCGTTTTTGAAAGTGATGGCCATGAGCGTTGGTGCTAAGCGTATCTTAGAAATTGGCACTTTCACCGGTTATAGCGCCTTGTGTTTTGCGGAGATCCTTCCCGATGAGGGAGAGGTGATCACCTGTGATATCGATCCTGAGTCTACCGCCCTGGCCAAGAGGTATTGGGCTGAAAGTCCTCATGGCTCAAACATTCAACTTCGTTTAGCTCCGGCTCTGGAGACTCTTGCAGATTTAACCGGTCCGTTCGATCTCATTTTTATCGATGCTGATAAAGCCAATTATGTGGAATACTTTCAATGGGCTTTGGAGTTGATTTCCCCAACAGGTGTGATTCTGATTGATAATGTGTTGTGGAGTGGGGAGGTGTTGAAAATGCCGCCGCCCGATTCCAATACAGAAGCCATTCAAGAACTGAATCGCTTGGTACAAGCGGAACCACGAGTCTCAGCGGTGCTTCTCACGATTCGCGATGGGGTCTTTTTGATTAAGCCTCGATCAGTCCAACAATAAGACGAACCACCGAATCAACGAACTACGGGAAGTGCGTACACGACCAGAAGAATGGGGAAGGTCGCCTGTTGCACTTCTGTGCTCGCGGAACGTGTACGATGAGACTGTTGAATATCTCTATCCCATGGCACATACATGCCCTTGGAGAAATAG
>CBDUWS010000045.1:0-9048 GCA_965370985.1 uncultured bacterium | reverse complement strand
CTGAAACCTCCGCCGTTTTGGCACATAATTCTCGAACAAGAGAGACATCCCGGATGACCTCGATTAACCCTATCAGCTTGCCTTTTTTGTCCAACAAAAAATCCGTATTGATACTCACGGGGAGCTGTCTGCCATCCCGACGACGAACGATAGCCTCAAAGTTTGAAACCCGTTCTCCTTGAAGGGCACGCTCTAAGACACAATCCTGATTCGAACAAATATTGCTTTGGACTAAGACATCACAAGCCAACAGCATTCCAGAGTCTGGCACCTCATAACCCAACATAGTTTGCATCGCACGATTCAAAAACGTCACACGTTTTTGCAAATCAATAGTAATGACTCCGTCACTAATACAGTCTAAAATAGCTTCTGCTCCGCGGGAACGGGAGATTGACTCAGTTTCAGCCATAGGACTCACGCCTCTAACAAAGACAATATTGCGATGACTAGAACTCGACCTTTTCTTCCACGGTTGTTATGTTAGGAAGATCCACGCGCACCAGAATACAAAAACGTCGATCAACAAGATTTCACTGTTAGTGTAAGGCAACCCCAATTCGTTCCACAAATCCCTCGTACTGACCCTCTGGACAACAGCTTTTTTTAAATGGATTTTCTACCTACCCTTGCACAACTGCCGTATCCTGAGATCGACCCGGTCTTTTTTCAAATTGGCCCCTTGGCCTTCCGATGGTATGGCCTAATGTATTTATTGGGCTTAGGTGGCGCCTATTGGCTCATTAAGACCAGAGCGGCTCAAAAACACATCTCGCTCCCATCTCAACAACTCTCCGATTTAATTGTGTTTGCCGCGTTTGGCGTCTTTATTGGCGGACGATTAGGCTATGTCCTGTTTTATAACTTGCCATTTTATCTGGACAATCCGCTTAAAATATTTGCGGTATGGGAAGGTGGGATGTCCTTCCACGGGGGGTTGCTGGGGGTCTGCGTGGCCCTTTGGGTATTTTGCAAAAAACGAGGGTTTCCAGTTGGCGCAATCGCGGATCTTGCTGCCGGTGCCGCCCCACTGGGCTTAGGGTTTGGGCGCTTAGGAAATTTTATTAATGGGGAACTCTTCGGGAGAGCGACCGGGGTGGAATGGTGTATGGTTTTCCCCCAAGGAGGGCCTGAATGCCGGCATCCGTCTCAACTCTATGAAGCCGGGCTAGAAGGCATTGCTCTCTTCCTTCTGTTAACGATCATGAACCGATGGACGACTCCACCCGGCACGATGTTTTGGACCTTCATCTGCGGTTATGGCCTGGCCCGATTTTTCGTTGAGTTTTTCCGTGAACCCGACAGTCATTTAGGATTCATTTTCCAATGGGTCACTATGGGGCAACTCCTCTGCATCCCCATGATCGCCCTTGGCCTCATGATGATTTTTCGTGGATATCGACGCTCTTCGGTGAACGATTGATATCTCTTCGCCCTTCGCTTCACTATAACCCTCCTCCCGGTCCACCACCCCCACCAATGCCAAGGTTGGGGATCGTAGGCGAAGAGGTAGCTTCAGCAGGTGCGTCGGGAACATTGCCATACCGTCGAAGAGGAGGAGAATCCCAAATGACTTTGTTCCCAGGTGCAAGATTGGCGGCTTGGATAAAATGAGGCTTTGCTGCAGCTTGATCACCCATGTGATCCATCGCCAACGCCAAATTATAATGGGCTTCGGCCAGATCAGGTTGTTCCAGAACTGCAGCTTGGAATTGCTGCCTGGCTCCTCCCCAACGCCCTTCACGAAACAGTCGGTTCCCTTCTGTCAAGAACGCCTGCGCCTGAACATTCGTATTGGGAGGAGGATCAAGCACCATAAACGGAGCAACCTTGTCGGACGCACAACCCATGTTGACGAGAAAGATGAGACAACACAACCGCATAATGGCAGATCCAAAACCTTTCATAGATTCCTCCTCATGAAGACTTAGCAATGTCACGCATGATCGACACCGACTCACCGATTCGCAAAAAGAAGAGTTGGCACCCTTTGACATCCATGCCCAAAGATCGAGAAGCAGCTATAGCATAGACCTGCGCCTGCTGGCGATACACCTCTGCATACTCCACCATATTGGAAGCCGTCACCATATCAGTCTTGTAATCCCCAATCCAGAGGTTGCCAGCCAGTTCGTACACCACATCCATCACCCCTTCCATCACACATGGTCGAGACACCGAGCCGTTTTGTTCTTCATTTGACCATGGCGTGACAAAAGGAACTTCCCGACCAATGACTGTCGCTTGTTGCAATTCCCGATAAGATGGAGAATGAAGAAATGTCTCCATCAGTCTTTCAATCTCCAAAATAACAGCATTCTTTTCATCCTCATCAAGATCACAACGTAGGGCTTGCCGGCAAAATTCCCTCAACGGTTCTCGAAAACTCTCAGAATCTTGCTGGAAATCCCATTGTTCTAGCAACCGATGGACCAAAGTCCCCAGGCGTTGACTTTCTACCTTCGAGCTCCCCCTTCGAATTTTTTGAGGCTGTGGGGCCTGAGACAAGTACCGCGATGATGGAGTCAGAAAAGCAACCTCATGGAAAACTTGCTGCCATGCAGACTCACGCTCACGATGCTTTTCCATCGAAAGGCTTCCCTCACCCTTGAGCTCGGACACATCTGGTCCTGATGAAGACTTTCCCATCTTCTGTAACAGCAAGCTGCTGGACGTCACCACCGTTTGTCGAATCGCAGCTGCGCCAACTTGAACGGTGGCATGTTCAGGGTTGCCTACTTCCCCATCGGCCACATGCTGGAGGAATCCCAAAAAGCTCTCGCCATTCGGCTTCGCCAACAACCCACCAGACAAGACCAATCGATCTCGGGCCCGGGTCATGCCCACATACATCACCCGCCGTTGTTCCGCTTTCTCCCGAATCCGTTCTTTTTCCCAGAGCAAGACTTGTCCAGCATTCCAGGTGGGCGGAAACATACAACCATAGACCCCGCTCATCCAATCCACGGTCACCTCGGCACCACGATCCATCCCGGCCGACTTTTGATGCAAGCCTGGCAACACCACAACAGGAAACTCCAACCCTTTTGCCTTATGAATCGAAAGCACACGGACCGCATCTAACGTCTCTTCTGCCAAAGCGGCCTCCGGTTCAGGAGGATGGGTCATCAGACAATCAATCAACCGATCGACCCAACCGGAAAATGAAAGATGTGGCATCACGGCTTGTGCGGCCATGAGATCTCGAAGTTTCCAGACATTCATGACGGCTTGCTCTCCATGACCGGATGCTGCCGCTAACTCGACAATCGGAAGTTGCGCAAAAACCCGGTCAATGAATTCAGGAACGGGTATCTGTTTGGCTTGAAGATGTAAGGCAGCCAACTGCTCAAAGAGTATTTGGACCACCGGCTTTCGCGCACTGCCCCATTCATGCCACGTGTCAGACCGACGGATATCCAGAGGACCAAGCCTGGCCAAATCCATAATGTCCTGATCCGGCACCCCACCCAACGATGAGCGCAGGATCCCCACGATGGCAATCGCATCGGTTGGATCCGCCAATACACGCAACACATTGACCATATCAATGACTTCCTGACGGCGATAGAAATGTCGTTCGCCATCAGTTAAATACGGAATATTCCGCCGATGCATCGCTTCCAGATATACATGGGCATTCGTAAATTTTCGAAATAACACAGCCACATGTCCCGGCCGCAACGGGATTCGATTTCCATGCTCCAACACCCATTGTTGGCCGGAATGCAATTGATCCTGTATCCATGCCGCAAGCCATTCGGCTTCCACTCGCGTGGCTCGCTCAGCATCCCATTCTTCTTCCCCGGCATTGGCCATGACACACAGCTCTACTCCTGGATTGCTCAAGGTCGCCTCCCCGCGTCGCCCGACCATCAACGGCACATTGAAGGGTTGAACGTTGTCCTCCTGGACAAACAATCGATCAAAGACCGCATTGACGACGCCAAGAACGGCGCCATCACTGCGAAAGTTCGTCGTCAAGGTACACACGACCCCGCCATCTTGCGTAAGCTTGTGAACGACCTGATCAAAAGCTTGGATATCGGCCCGGCGGAACGCATAAATGGACTGCTTGGGGTCACCCACAATAAAGAGTTTTCCCGGCACCAATCGTATCGCATCCCACTGCTGGCCGTGATCGCCTAGCTGTTCGCCCAGGTAGAGTAAGATTTCATATTGCAATGGATCCGTGTCCTGAAACTCATCGACCATGATCGCCTGAAAGTCCCTCTTGAGTTGTTCGCGAACCCTCGGATAATCACGCAGAACATCCCGTACACGAACTAAAAGCCCATCAAATCGAATCCAACCCTTATCTGCATACGTTCGTCGAACCTGTTGAATAAACGGCTCAAGCAGCCGTACCACTCCGCCCAAGAAACGTTCATCCACATTCAAGAGACGATGTGCGCCTTGAACGATTCGTCGAGCTTCCTGAAAATCGTCAGAATTCCATCCCTTGGGTGCTTGACCGATAGCCGACGCCAACAAAGCTTTCTCATCATCTGCAAGATTCCCTGCCCCGGACCAACCCTCATGCGCCACGAGATCAAACAACCGCTCAGCGCTTTCCAACAATCTTTCGATTTTTCGTGGTTTGGGTTGGGCATACTCTTGCACGAGGCGGGCAATTCTCTGTTTGCTCGTATGAAGCCACGATGTAAATGCCTGGGTTTGACTCTCTGAATCCAATTGCGTTTTCAATTCAGGGAGTGAAACCAGATCTTCACACAACGCAAACGCAAAGTCTCGAATGCCTTTCAGATCGACGACATCCAATATCTCTCGCCATTGGGCATGATTCAACCCATGCTCACTTAAGGCCTCATCGAGCCATTTATTCCAAGCTTCAGAAAATATTTCAGAAAATTTCGTCCCATCATCTTCTTGGAAATGTGGATCAACCCCACTTTCCAATGGATACAACCTCAGCACATGCGCAGCAAAACTATGGAGGGTGGACAGGTGTGCCTTCTCGAGATCATTGAGCGCAGCCGTGACTTTTTCTTTGATATATTCGGTAGAGACATGATATCGCTCTTGAAACTCCTTGAGCCTCGCGTTCTCGGACTCCCTCGTCAGCGTCGGTGACTGACAAGCGGTCAACAACTCCTGCAACTCTTCGCGCAGGCGCCCTTTCATTTCGTTCGCGGCCTTATTTGTAAAGGTCAGAGCCAACATCTCGGTCAAGCGAAACGGATGCGGCTCTCGTAATAAGGCATGCAGGAGTCGATTCACTAATAATGTAGTCTTTCCCGTTCCAGCACCGGCTAAGACCACCACGTTGCGATCAAATGTCGTTTCCCCTATCTGCCGCGCATCCGCATCAGATAGCGGAGAGAGATTATTTGTCATTAGAAGCCTTCTGTTTGCGGATCTGTCGATACGTTCTCGCTAGAGGAAGACCATAGGCTCTTGACCAAGACGGATGATGCTGAAAACGACAGGCCGATGCATACTGACAACTTCGACAATATGTGCCAGGCAAGATGAAAAACTTCCCATCTCGAATCCCCTGAATCCAACCATGTATGGTGCGCCTCAGTTGTTCACCAGTCGCAGTGTCCCAAATGGCTCCTGAAAATGATGCAGAATGCACAGACTCCTCTTGCATGGGGCGCAGATAACGGAAGTCCACCGACTGGGTAGGAGACGTAGATAACCCCACCCCCGCGAGGTCAGGTTCAAGATTCAGTGCGGTCATGAAGGAATACAGGGGAGGCTGCAACTGACGGCCTTGTAAGGCTTTGCTAACCAAATCCAATTCATTGGCTTGAAACGATCGCCGCAGAGAAACTTTATAATCAACGATACGAACACGAGAGTGATCCACTGCTTTGTCGACACGATCGAATCTGCCACGAATTTTGAGTAATTCAGGCTGCGCTTGGGCTTTGCCAGCAAACTCTCCGGCCGCCTCTACTTCATAGCCATACGGCACCAATCCCTGTTCAGCATAATCGCGTTGATCAAACTCAATCATCGACAACATCATGCGGGTGAGACGGGCGCCCATCCAATCCCAGATAAGTCGATAACCTTTCCCTAATTTCCGTGCATAATCTTCAAACACATGATCCACCTGAGAGTTGACGATGTCAGCAATTTGCGCAGGGCTTACAGTCTGTTGAGGCCATCCATGTGTCGACAAGTCTTGATAGACCTCACAGAGTACCTTATGGACAAGTTCTCCCCACACACGGCCGGGAAGCTCTTTCGACATGGGATCCTGCACCCCTCCTACCTTTAGAACGTGTGTCATCCAATAGCGCATCGGACATTGGGCATAGGTTCCCAATGCAGTTGGTGAAAGCCCACGGGCGACAAGATCCTGCCAATGAATGTTCTTGGCCTCCATGAGACCATCAAAGGGCCCGGCTTTGGCGCCACCCCGTTCAAGATGCGCAATCGCCTCCATACCGACCTGAAACACGTTCCACCATGGGAATCCTTCAGGTGCCATCGGTTGAAGAGATCGGCCTTCCAGGATAGAACGCAGCCGCGATTCTTGAGGAGATTCACCATTAGGTGAACAATACGAAAATCTGGATCGCTCAATAAGGCCAACAGGAAAGGTCAATTCCCTATCAGAACGTTGAGCCCCGGAACCATCTAGATGGTCCCGCAAGAGAGAAGAGGGAATGAGTGGGCGTCCGTTTTGATCAGCACGTTGATAGAGGAGATACAGATGATCTCGCGCTGAATGTTGCAGGAGCGAAAACAACAGCGCTTCCTCATCAAAACCATTCAATTTTTCATCAATCTTATAGCCGAGGCTTTCTGCCAAGACCTTTCGTTCACGATCGCGTAAAAAGGCATCTTCGCGCACAACCCGCGGAAAGACATGATCATTCATCCCTAGCACAAAAAGTGCTCTGAAGGGACGCCCACGAGCCGCCATCACATCCAACACCTGTACGCCCATTTGGGCTTGCCTCAACAGGGGCAGATCAGCCCGCTCTAATGCCATACGAAACACCGCCAGCCATTGCTCCCACGTCACCTGCTGATCTAACCGATCAAGTTGCTGTAAGGCCCTGATGGCCTGATCAAACCCATCCATCAGACATTCATTTCGCTCATCATTTGTCCCATCATCAGCAAAGGACGGATGATCTGTCGGAAACCACAGGTGTTTCTTCGCAAGCTGTTCAAAAGCCTGCGTGCATTCACCAATGGAGCCCAAGGCAGGAAGCGACCGGCAATCAGCAATAAGCGCTGCCATCACTTCGGCAAACACATGCAACGACTCAGAGGCCTGTTCAAAAGTCACCCCACTTGACTGTTGCCATTCTTGAATGGCTGCCGGATCTTGCACCACATGTGCCAACCGTTCCCAATCATCCTCGCCTCCTACCAAACGAAAATGATGGACAGCCTGCACCCACAGATGCGAATACGCCAGAAACGATCGTTCAGTGCTGGACGTTCCCCGATACCAGGGAGAGGTCACCACATCCAACACGTTTCGCCAGGGAAACTGTTCCTCCCGAAGTCCGGCAAGAATCCACCAAATCTTGGCCACTGGTTCTTCCAACAATGGTTTAGTTGCCGTGGTCCAAAAAGGAATCCGATACGCATCAAAGATTCTCTGCAGAAAAGGAATATAGGTATCGAGGTTCCTGGCCACCATCCCAATCTCATGCCACGCATAGCCCGTTTGCTCCATATGGTGCAGAATCGCCTTGCAGGTGAAGGTAAGTTCTCCTTCCGGTCCCACGGCGTTCACCACTTGTATTGTGGGAGACCAGGATTTGCCCTGCGCTTGCGTTGATGATCTTGGACTGTCTGGAACCGATTGATGCAAGACACCTGCTTTCAAAAGATGACGGTCGAGGAATCGTTGCGCAAATTGAGAAGCGTCTTCCTTGACGATGGGAAAAAAGACCGTCACGGCTGTCGCACGCGCCACTTCCTCTAATAAGGACAACTGCACCTGGGTGATATCGTAAAATCCGTAATAAATGACCGCAGAAAGCTTTGAAATGAAGGGTGATTGAGTAATCCAAGGAATAACAGAATTGCTTAAATCATCAGGTAACCCTACGCCAAGCTGACCACTCCATGCCTGAAGCACCGCATGAAGTCCCAAAACTGCTTGCAAGCGTTCAGTGGCAGACTCTTCGAACAGCCCTTCCTGCAGTCCACGAAGGACCACACTCGGTTCGACTTGGGCTTCCTGTAAATCCTGTATCGTGCGCCATAAAGCCGGACATAAGCCTAACGATTCGGCACTCAATGCAAAGGGATTGGACGCAGACCGGTCCTGCTGCAAGATGATGGACAGAGCATATTCGTAAAAAATATCTCCAACAAGTTCAATTGAGAGAACACCTAACCCCGCCGAAGGGACAGCTCGCCGTTCAGCATCTAAACGTAAGGCCAATTGATGAAAGGTCAAAAAGTGGACGTCGAATAAAGCACGCCCATGTTCAACGCACAATAACCACTGAAGACGTCGTCGCAAGGACTCGGATGGGACGACAATAGCGAAGGGGGTACGAGGGGCAGAACTTTTTATCCGCTGAACGGTTTCAACAAGTTTCGATTCTAAATGAGGATGAAAAGGACCGCTGAGAAGAGTAAACATCTGACCACGGTGGGAGGTAATAGCTAGGCGAAAGGGGAATTAGCCTGTTTCGGGGCCTATTAATTCACCATTACAATCGGGGCAAGCCCAACCGCCATCAATGAGAGACATCGGATCGCCACAGAAGGAACATTCCGGGGGAGGACCCGAATCAATCCTGGGTAGAACCGGCAATTCAATATCTAATTCAGTTTCGTCGTCATCGTCATCATACATAGGATTATTTGACCTTATAGCTTACTTTCTAACTAAAACCTTCCAAAACTCCCTCGCCCTTGAGGGAGAGGGTTGGGGTGAGGGTGAAAATTTCCAGAATTTCAATAACTTTCGCCACCCCTAATCCGTCTTTTTGGGTTTCGGTTTCGCTTTGGCTTTAATCGCTTTTTCCGCACTTTCCCGTGGCGGCACTCCAATAAAGGTCAGGCGCCCATTAATAATCGTGGCCGGCACAGCCC
>CBDUWS010000044.1:0-9111 GCA_965370985.1 uncultured bacterium | reverse complement strand
TCAATGGTCAGTTTGATCCCGGTATCCTTAAATTCGATTGACGTGACGGTTGAAGTCGTCGGAACCGCACCCGTGGCGGCCTGGCCAGGGAGCACATTGGTCGTGGAGAGAAGGATGGGTACTTGATCTCCAACATTTATTGAACCTTTTTGATTATTGAGAATGCGAAGTTTGGGATTAGATAGGGTTTTGGCTTCTGATTCCTGCTTGAAAAAATTCAATAACACACTACTGGGAAAGGTAAATAAGTAAGAATCTTTCCCAAGATCGGTCAAGTTGCGATACGTGAACGTTGAGGGAATTGTTGAAAAGGCTTTAGCTGCAAGTGTCCCAGCGGCATCTAATGTATCGGGAAAGATGCCAAAACCGGCTGATTTGGCAAAATTCAACCCTAACTTTTGGGTTTTTGTGCGGTTCACTTCCAAGACTTCCACATCAAAAAGGACCTCCGCATCCTCTCTATCATTGGCCAGGATTATTTGTTCCGCTAAGACGATTTTGTCGGGCTGGTCCCGTATCACGACCGTGTTCAAGGGTTCGTTCACATAGACTCGTTTCGTTTCCAAAATCGTGCGAAGCAAATTCGCCATGTCTTTGGCTTTAGCATTGGATAAATAAAATGTGCGAATTTGGAGTTCTTCGTATTGTTCTCGTTTTTGCTTGGTATCCGGAATGATCAGAAGACGATCGGGACCCACTCGTTTAGCAAACAATTGGTTGGTGTGTAAGATGAGATTCAATGCCTCATTAAATGGGGTATTCTTGGTGAAGATTGTCACCAAATCATCCCGCACATCTTTATCAAATAAGATGTCGATGTTGGCGGTTCTCGCGAGAATTTCAAATACCTGCTTCAACCGAGTATTTTGAAAGCGAAGGGTGACTGGTTCGCCCGATTCGCCAATGGTCTGGGTTTCTTGTTGCTGCTGGACAACTCTAGTAATCCCTTCAACGGCTTCAGTTAAGGAAGGGTCTAGCTCGACAACGGTTTCATATAGTCCGAGGGCTTCGTCCAACCGCCCCAAGCCTTCCATTTGTTTGGCGTCAATGAGCGTTTGACGAGCTGATCGTAAGCGCCAGGCATCATTGAGTGCCGTGTGGTGCTCAGGTTTTTCCGGGTCTAACCCGAGGGCCATTTCAAATTCTTGCAATGCTTCAGCAATCCGGTGTTTTTTAAGCCATTCGCGCCCTTGAGCAAAATGTTGTTCTGCCGCACGGATTTTGGCATGACGAAACTTTTTGTCCAGTTCTTTGTTGAAGGGTTCTTTTTTGAGAGCGTCTCGATACGCCGCCACCGCCCCATCCCAATCCCCCTTTTTTTCTAGTTCTTCTCCGAGCTTTAGCTCCTGCAAGGTGCAAGCAACAAGGAGAGCAAGGATAAGAAGAATTCCGCTACGATAAAATGTGCGCATAATAATGCAGTGAGTTCCTTCTCTTGAAAGCCAGGCGGGGGATTGTTGAAGAACTAAAAACCCCTATTATTCTAGCATATTTCGAAATTTTGGGCTAGAGATAGCGCCTAGCTACCTTGTTATATCGGATTCTGGTATTTCAATATTAAATAAAGGAAAATAAGCCGACAAAGAAAAAGAGACACCCTATCATTTCCCCTTGGTATTTTGGGAAGAAGTCTCATCGTATTCAACCATGGCAGCAAGCCGATCGACTCTATAAATTTGTGCTAGAGAGATGGGGATGTGTCTGGAGAATCGGTTTTGGAACTCTCTAATGGAGAGGTTCCTGCTGAAGGAGATGTTTCGCCAGGCGGGGCACAGTTCTGTGGAGCAAGTGGATTGAGAGGATTCAGTTGGCAATTGGTACCCGCGCCGGTCGATTCAAACCGAATTGCCTGGTACGTTTCGACATTTTTAAAGTGGACCTGGTCATAGGGAACATCGGTGCTGGTACTGCGAACCCCATGTAGCTCTTCACCAACTTTTATAAGGTCGAAATCTTCGCCTGTAATCGGATCAGTATAAACAGCTTGCAGATAACGTTTAGGATTTTTCTTGGTGAGTTCCTCGAGCGTACGAGGCCAACGATTGGGCCTGATTGCTTTTTGGACTTCATGATCAGCCACATAGCGTTCAATGGCTTCCTTAATTCGTGTGCCACGAAAAAGCAGCTCTGCTTCTCGATCACGCTTCATTATTACCGACCACTGTTGAGTGACCACCATCAGTGAAATACTCATGGTCACAACCAGCATCATGGCAAAAAGATAGGTGACACCAGCCTGATTGGTTAGACATGTCTTGAATCGTTGCTGGAAACAAATGAGAGGAATTTTCATTCAGATGCGTAAGGTTGCAGAGAGGTCAAGGTAAATATTGAACAATTTCTCATTCATATTGCGAAGGCCAGCTTCCGTACATTCTAGTATATGGTCGGTTTGCATGAGTAGCTTAATGCATTTTTTCATGTCTAGAGAGAGCGCTCCCATACAGGCAAGCAGTCATTGAATGCGCTAATCCTGAAGAGTTTGGCGTAAGGAGTATTTTTTTGTAATGAAGGCCCATGTCAAAATAAAGAAGGTTGCTCCTAATGTATCAGCCAAAAGGTCCCAAATGTCGGCTTGTCGATTGGGGACGAACCATTGGTGTATTTCATCGGATATCCCAAATACTACCACACAAATGATAGACAAGATGATGCTTCCGACTGCCCTGGTTGTTTGGTGAAAGGCCCGATACAACAAAATCCCAAGTATGCCGTATTCCAGCGCATGCAAAAGTTTATCACTCATGCCAAACAAAAAAGACGGAAGATGTTGGCTGGGATGTGATTGGGACGAGAGGTAGACAATTAGGCCGCAATAAAGGAGAACGGGAGCCCAATGTTTTATCAGAAGCCACCTTTCTGATGGTAGGCAGGATGTTTGGTGAGCCATATCGGTGTTTCTCGGAGACCTCGAGCGGGCAATTAAGGCAAAGTGTCTAGGATGATGGTTTGAGGATATACAAAATATTCTGAACCGATACGACGGGCAGGATCATTCCCTTGTGGTGACCATCATGGGAAAATCCATAAATCAGTGATTCATCGGGAACCAATGTCCCTATACATACAACCACAATTTCAATGACTTCCCCTTGTTCCTGCTGAGTCAAGAGTTGCTTTCGTACGTCGAGTGATGGAGTGGCTACAAGATAATCAGGGAGGTTAATTGGCTTAAAACGAACAATACCCCAAGAGGTATGAGTAAGTTCTGGACCTAAGGCGAGCGAAAACCCCTGGTATTCTGGTAAATATTGGCGGAGAATTCCCGCCCAAAGAAAGGCAATGGGTTTTTCCAATATAGCATTCTTGGCAGCACGGGCTTTATCTCGTTGCCGGTTAAACTGGAATAGGCGTTCACTTTGTTGGGTGATATCAGAGTGACGAAGTTGCGTCCAATCAGGTGGGGCGCTTTCCAAATTTTGAAGGAATTGTTCAATTTCCTGTGAAAGGATTAAAGGTTGGATAGAGGCGGGAATGCGGCTATGAATTGTCTGTCCATCAAGTTCAAGAAGAGGTTGAACCCCATTATTGCTATCCGTTTGACTGTAAACATTTGAGAGCCAAGTAAAAGGAAGCCAGAATACAAAAAATAGGAAAATTCCAATTGACGGGAATGTTCTTCTTATCATAAACAAGGCCTCTTTGAATGATTGACGAATAAGATTCAAGAAAAAGGGGAATGATAGGTCTTTTTATGTCGTTTTCTGATAAATGGAAAAAATCAAACCGTGGACTATTGCGCACCCTACCTACAATTGCCTTACACCGGCCAGCGCTCTTCTCGCCAAGCCATATCCCAAAACATCCATTCGTATCGTGAACTAATCAGAAAGGCCTCCTCCATCCTGGATTTTTCGGCTTTCCCTGCAGTTTTTGCACAACGATTGACCACTGTACGCATCCATTTGGCAACCTTCGCGAATTCTGGCGATCCGTACAATTCCAGCCACTCACGGTAGGGGTGGGAAGGCTTGGGAGGGCCTTTGCGTAGTAGGTGCTGCCCCACTTCACAATAGACCCATGCGCAAGGCAAAGCCACAACAGTGATTTCACCAAGGGTGCCGGTTTGGGCCATGCTTCGCATGTGGCGACAATACGCATAATTTGTGGGTGAGTGGGGAGTGGACCGCATATCGTGAGCTGTCAATTTCCATTTTTTGCCGTAGGATTCATGAAGACTTCGCTCCACAACGATAGTTTCTTCGACTAATTGGGCAAAGCGAATGGCGGTATCGGCATCTTCGGCCTTTGCTGCTCCAGCCGCAAATACCTTTGCCAACTCCTCTAAATAGCGGGCGTCTTGCAAAATATAATATCGAAATTTTTGCAGGGGGAGTGTGCCCTTCCCTAAGGCGACGACAAAGGGATGGTGAAGTTGTGCTTTCCAGATAGGCGCAGCTAATTGACGTAAATGTGCGGAAAAATTCATTTACAAAGCTTTCTCTAGAAAGGAAAGAATAAGAGAGTTAACCACCTGAGGTTGCTCCCATTGAGGCAGATGCCCGGCTTCAGGGATGATGTGCCATTCAGCCTGGGGCAAAAGATCTTTTACCTGTTTTCCAACATCCAAAGGAAAGACACGATCATGATCACCCCATAGAAGTAAGGTCGGGTGAGGAATATTGGCAAGTCGTTGGCCATAATGTTCATCCCAGGTATCGATATTGTCTAATAATGAATAGAGTGGTGTGAGCAAGTTTCCTCGTTGGCGATTATGAAACGATCGCTCAATGATTGAGGCAGAAATCAATTCTGGCTGATAGACAATTTCTTTGAGTAAACGTTCGGTTGTTCCTCTTCCTGACAATCGATTCCCTATGGTGGCTAGCCAGAGGGGAGGGCGGTAGTGGAGAAACTGGCGATACTGGGGTGATGCCACGCTGTCTTCAACTTGAGCCGGAAATCCAGAAATGAGTACCAGCCGCTCAACCCGGTCCGGATAGTCCAGAGCCATAGCCATGGCAAGACCTGCTCCCATGGAGTTTCCGATAAGTATGGCCCGTTCGATCTCCAGGCTATTCATAAATTCCAGAAAAAATTTTACAAGCTGTTCTGGGCTGTAAGTGGCCTCCGGCTTATCCGAAAGGCCTGAGCCTATGAGATCGGGGATCAATACTCGATGCGTTTGCGCCAAAGGAAGATATTGGTATTCCCAGTTCCACATTGATCCACCAAATCCATGGATAAGGATCACGGGCTTCCCTCTGCCAACATCAAGGTACGCCATACGATGGTCCTTGACTATTATTGTTTGGAAAGGAACCCTTTGGATGAATTCAACCCAGGGAGGGAGCGATGGGGAAGAGGAACATCCCACGGATGTAAAACACCATATGAGGATAAAGGAAAAGGTAGTGGACAACAGGCAAAAACGACCCGGCATTAGGCCACATGAATCAGGGTTTCATCCGGATTCACCTCATCTCCTTCTTTGACATAAATCGTCTCCACTCTCCCGGCTATAGGAGCCTGTACCCGATTTTCCATTTTCATGGCTTCTACGACAAGCAAGGGGGTCCCGACTTTCACCTCATCACCTTGAGCGACCAGCAGTTTGACCACACGACCGGGCATAGGGGTTGTGACATCGCCCGCTTGCGATGGTTTCGGACGACCGTCTATCTTTGATGAGGAGGACGTGGTCGGGGTATCTGGGGCGCCAGCTAACACCTCTTGTATCGGTTCAAGGTAGACCTCTTCAAGTTTATCATTCACCTTAATGTAATAGGGTTTGGTCCCATCAATCGTTTGCCCAGATCCGGAGATACGGATATGATACGACTCTCCATGAACCGTCACTTTGAATTCCACAGGAGCTAAATGTAAGTCATGCCCCACGGCCGGTCCGCTTTCTGACTGGGTTTGCAGAGGTTCGGGCTTAAGCTCTCCCCTCTCACGTTCGTCAAAAAATTGCAACGCGACGGAGGGAAGCAGTGTGTACGAAACGATATCTTCCTCTGCGATGTCTTTTCCGACTAATTCTTGTTGCGCATCCTCCAGTTCCGGGTCAAGATTGTCGGCTGGCCGACCCAATATCGGTTTGTCGCCTTCTAGGGCCTTATGTCGAATTTTTGAGTTGAGACTCCCTGGCGGTTTTCCATACAAGCCTTGGAAATAATTCTTGGTTTCGTTGGTAATGACCTTATACCGTTCCCCTGTCAAAATATTTAAGGTGGCCTGGGTGCCGACAATTTGACTGGTGGGGGTGACCAGTGGAGGATACCCCATATCTTTCCGGACTCGTGGAATTTCTTCCAACACCTCTTTGATTTTTCCAAGAGCATTTTGCTCAGCTAACTGGGCCGCTAAATTTGACAGCATGCCGCCTGGTACTTGAGAGAGCAGAATATCTGTATCGACTCCGGTAAAATCACTTTCAAATTGCCGATAGCGTTTTCGTGACTTTCGAAGTTTATCTGCGGCGGGGGCAAGTTGCTTTAGGCTCAGTTTGGTGTCATAGGGGGTATTCCTGAGTGCTGCAATAAAGGATTCGGTTGGAGGATGAGAGGTGCCGCCAGACAGGGGAGACAAGGCCGTATCTAAAATATCAAGACCTCCCATAATCGCCATCAGAGCAGACATCGAAGCCATGCCAGATGTGTAATGGGTATGCAGGTGAATGGGGGTGCGAACCGTCGATTTAAGACGACTGATTAATTCGTAGGCTTCAAAGGGAGGTAGCAAGCCTGCCATGTCTTTAATGCAGATCGTATCTGCGCCGAGGTCTTCGAGTTGCTTGGCCTGTTCAACAAAATGGTTCAGACTATGGACTGGACTCAC
The DNA here is from genome assembly GCA_965370985.1 of uncultured bacterium. GTDB lineage: Bacteria > Nitrospirota > Nitrospiria > Nitrospirales > UBA8639 > Nitrospira_E. The sequence continues at coordinate 2,331 of CBDUWS010000044.1, read as the reverse complement.
GGTATAACAAATGGTGGCTTCAATATGTTTTCCGCAGGCTTTAACCACTTCCATGGCCGGCTTTATGTTACGAATATCATTGAGGGCATCAAAAATCCGAAAGACATCAATGCCGTTTTTCGCCGAGAGCTCAATGAATTTCTCTAGCACATCGTCGGCATAATGCCGATACCCCACCACGTTTTGCCCGCGTAACAACATTTGTAGGCGGGTTTTGGGCATGGCTTGCCGAAATGCCCGGAGGCGTTCCCAAGGATCTTCCTTCAGAAACCGGAGGCAGGAATCAAATGTTGCGCCTCCCCATACTTCCAATGACCAGAATCCGACTCCATCTAATTCTGCTCCCACGGACAAAAGATCTTCAGTCCGCATGCGTGTCGCGAGTAATGATTGATGCCCGTCGCGTAAAGCCACGTCTGTTAGATAGACCTGGCGTTTTGGTGAGGCTTCAATGTCGAGTGCGGGCGGAGCACCCGATTTCATGCGGGCGGGAACCGGACGCCCTACAGGCACTCGTTTTTGGGACTTGCGTAGTTTTTTTGGTGGCATAAGCAGCCTTTCATATAGGCAACGGATACGAGGTATCCGATGGATCGACCAAGATGCCTACAAGCCTTCGTACGCAGCTATAGCTGCGGAAAGGGCGACAACTAAATCTTCGGGTTCTTCCATCTCTTCATAATCAAATAACGCAGGGTGGTTTTCGAGGTAGCTCGTATCAAACCGCCCTGCGCGGAAATCGGGTTCTTCCATGATTTTTGTTAAAAAAGGAATGGTGGTTTTCACACCTCTGAGTACAAATTCTTCAAGTGAGCGATGGGCCCGGCGCACGGTTTCATCCCAGGTGCGACCATGCACGGTGAGTTTAGCCAAGAGCGCATCATAATATGGTTGGACGGTATAGTCTTTATACACGGCACCGTCAATACGTACGCCGACTCCTCCGGGAGAAAGATACGCGGTGAGTTTTCCGGAAGACGGTCGAAATCCATTTTGAGGGTCTTCCGCATTAATACGGGTTTGAATGGCGTAACCTTGGAGATTCACTTCATGTTGCCCAAAGACCAAAGGTCGTCCGGCCGCAATCCAGAGTTGTGATTGGACGATATCCACCGTAGTAATTTGTTCGGTGACGGTATGTTCGACTTGTATGCGAGGATTCATTTCCATGAAATAGTAGCGGCCATCAGGATCCAGGAGAAATTCAATCGTTCCGGCATTATAAAACTGCGCGGCCCGAGCCATGGCGATGGCCGCTTCACCCATTTCTGCACGAAGGCGTGGGGTTAACACTAGCGATGGAGCAATTTCGACCAGTTTTTGGTGTCGTCGTTGAATGGAGCAGTCACGTTCTCCAAGATGAATGACATAACCGTTTTTATCCGCTAATAATTGAAATTCAATATGGTGAGGCCGTTCAATATATTTTTCGATAAAGAGTTCTCCATTGCCAAATGCCGCCAGTGCTTCACGAGCACCGGCTTCCATGGCATCTTTGAGTTCTTCATCCGATCGGACCACCCGTAACCCGCGACCGCCGCCCCCCGCAGTGGCTTTCACCATGACTGGATAGCCGACTCGTTGACAAAAGGCTAAGCCTTCTTCGGGCGATTCAACGCTTCCATCCGTTCCGGGGACAACGGGGACGCCGATTTTTATGGCGAGTTCTCGTGCTTTGACTTTATCCCCCAACAATTCTAAGGAATGGGGTGAGGGACCAATAAAGTTAATGCCGGATTCTTGGCATAGCTTGGCAAATGCCGCGTTTTCAGCAAGAAATCCGTAGCCTGGATGAATGGCATCCGCACGAATGCGTTTGGCCAACCCCACAATTTGCCGTGCATCCAAATAGCCTTGAACTGGGCCAGGACCGACCAAATAGGCTTCATTAGCTTTTTTGACATATATAGCCGTGGCATCACTCTCCGAATAAATGGCTGCTGTGGCAATGCCGAATTCCCGACATGCCCGGATGACACGCATCGCAATTTCTCCCCGATTAGCAACTAGGACTTTTTTAAACATGACGTGTGATGGTTAGGTAATAATGATTCCAATTCATGACTTGAATCCTAGTAGGTATGCCATGCATTGTCGTTCGTTCTTTCTTCAACGATCGCTCAACGGATAATACATACTTTTTTTAATCAGTCTTTGGCCTTCTTGTGATAGCACAAATTGTTCAAAGTCGAGAACATCTGCCGATGGCTGTTGGCTGGTCAGCAATATCACTGGCCGCTGGAGTGGGTATCGTTTATCTAAGACAGTTTGGACCTCGGGCTCAATCTCATCAATGAATAAGAGATTGATGGCCACGCCGTCTTCTTTCGC
>CBDUWS010000043.1:0-9233 GCA_965370985.1 uncultured bacterium | reverse complement strand
CAGAAAGATAGTGGTCTGCTGTGGATCCTGGGCGGTAAACAGTTCTTCCATTTGATCGATGAACAACACGAGCATGCGGGAGGAGGCGCTATCTTTCATGATCGCCTTGATCTGCATGCCGAGCTTGTCCGGAGCCTGTTCCAGATTATCTAATAACGTATCCGGTCGGAGCCCGGCTTTGGTCACCATATCCCCAAGGGAACCCAGTAGCGCCTCCAATGGCTTTTGGCGTTGACTCGGCAACATTCGCACGCTGTAACAGGGCTGGTTATCCGGGAGTCCGCCGTGTTCCAAGAGGGGCAGAACGCCCGCATCCACCACCGAAGATTTGCCGACACCGGAGTCGCCACTGATGATCATGAACCGGCCTTCGGGTTCACGCAAACGGTCCAGGATTTCTCGCACCTCGGCCTCACGGCCAAAAAACACCGGTGCGTACTTGCGTGTGAAATGGAGCAGTCCGGGATAGGGAGAACCGTCTTTTTCGATATCCCAAATGACCGTTTCAGGCTTGGCTGGCTCACTCGCCTGTGAGTGCTTGGGTTGTGTTCTATTCTCCAAATACTTTGCGACAGCAGCTAGCACGAGGGTAGACAGTTCGTGTGGCGACGAAAAGACGCTGGCCAATTTCTCTGTCAACAAATATTGCCGCAGGGTATTGATGCGATCGCCCTTGTCGTCTTCCGTGCGAGCATCATCAAATGAGCGAGGCCAGGCCGTGGTGTCGTTCACCACAAAGATGAGACAGGGTTTCCCGAGGAACTCTGCCTGTCGAAATTCTAACTCAGTGATCGACAGGTTGTTCGGGTTACCATGACCCGCAGGAGGCACATAGCCGTACCGAAAGGCAAACAGCCCCACGTAGAGATCGGCGCCCTCAACATCCTTGAGACATTTATCGACGGGTCTCCGATCTGTCGCCACGTAATCCTCCATGGCGATGACGGTAGAACCGCTTTTTCGCAAGGCTTCGAACACAACCTTCCGATGGTCTTTCAGGTCTTCGTAGGTGGAGGAGAGGTAGATGGTTGGCATGGTTTGCGAAAAAACAGAGTTGCCCTGTTCCCTTAACGGGGTCTATTGAGCCAGAATTGCCTAATAATTTCAAGCCTTTTCAAATTGACCTCACAACTATAGGTAAGCATAGCCAACCATTTTTAGATTCCGGCCAACGACTTGCCGGAATGACGGCGACGGGTAGGGTGGGCATGGTCACATTTTTTTAAATGCATCGGCCGGCAGTATCCCTTCCTCGAAAGCTTTTGCGGACCCTTACCAAAAGAGTTTGTTGAGCCTTCACACACAATCGTTTTCAATTCCACAGTCGTTGCCAATTTACCCACTCCTGGCTCCAGAAATTTTCGCCGAGGACAACCGGAACCAGTTGTTGCTGTTTAGCGGTCGTAATACGAAGATCTGGTGAATCGAGAGAAGCCTCGATGATAATCGCACCATCACGATCTGTCCGATACATGGGAATTCCTTGCTCTTCATAGGCTGCTATCACCTCGGAAGCCGGGTGCCCATAGCGATTATGCGATCCGACCGAGACCACCATCGCTTGAGCATCTAACTGATTCACCCATCCCTGGTGCAGAGAGCTCTTCGCTCCATGATGCGGGACCTTGACCACCTTCGCCGAGCGGCCTTGCGGCGTACGCTGTAAGTGTTCTAATGCTTGAAGTTCCGCATCAGCCGTGAATACAAACGAATGTGGGCCACAATCCAGCCTGGTCACAAGCGATCGGTTATTCAACTCTGTCCCGCTGATATCCTGCGTTGAAACCAGCCTGAGCGGGATTTCCCTTGCAAAAGGACTTAAAACAGCCAGTGAACAAGGACCGGAGGCAATAATGTCAGATCCCGCTGCAATGATTTGGTCCTCAAGATCAGCCTCTTGCACGGCGGTTTGAAGCCGTTTGTAAAACGCTTTCGATCGGGAAACGCCGTTGCTCCAATATTCTCCAACATCGAAGCTTTGGAGCAACCAGGGCAAGCCCCCGACATGATCCCATTGCGGATGGGTGGCGACCATATGATCGATTCGATGAATGCCTCGATTCCAGAGATACGGACCGATCACCGCTCGACCCATGTCTAATCGACGGTACGCCGGCCCACCATCAATCAAGACTGTTTGACCATCTGGCAATTCAAGGAGAGTCGCGTCTCCCTGTCCTACGTCTAAAAAGGTCACCCGCAGCGTTCCTGGAACCCACCCGGTGCGTGGAGACCACGCCCACCAGACAAGAATCCCCACCAGCATTGTGAGACAACCCCATCGGACTATCGGCCGATGCCTTAACAGTACCAGCCCCGCCAACACACACCAAAATAGAAATATTGAGCCGATACTGGGCGATGCCACATACCATTCGGCACCTGGAACCCGGGACAGACCGACGACCACTTGAGCGACTAGATCAAAGACCCATTGATTGACTATTCCGAGAGGTAATGTCTCTGTTCCGGTCAGTAAGACTCCAACCGCCGCAATAAGGCCAACAGGAATCACCAACATTCCAACCAACGGGACAATGACCATATTGGTGACCAGGCCGAGCCATGGGATTTGATGAAAGTAATAGGCCACCAGAGGTAATGTGGTTAGGCTAACAGCCAAAGTCATGAGCCATGCCAGCGTGCCTTTTTCCCAAAAACTAGCAGACCAACTCTGTGCCTCGCGCGAGACGGCAACCGGAACTCCCAATCCGTCGGGGTCTTCGGTTTTTCTGGCTAATAAAACCATCCCAATCGCGGCTACCGAGAGATAGGATAATTGAAAGGAAATATCGTGGATGGCTTCAGGATGAGGCAAGACCATGAAGAGCGCTGCGATAGCCAACGCGGTCACCAGATTACGTTCCCGTCCTAACCATATTCCAAGACAACACACCACGATCATGATCCATGACCGAACCGTTGCCATTTCTGCTCCAGCCAAGAGCATATAGAACGAGACGATTGGCAAGGTCATCAAGACCGAGAATTGCGTGGCTGTGAGATAGATGGATAACCGTTCCAGCCAGGAAGCTGGCAATCGACGAATACTCCATCGGGCTCCAGCAAAAACTACGAGGGCCAGGAGTCCAAGGTGGGACCCGGAAATGGAGAGGATATGCACCGTCCCACTGGCCATAAAGGCATCACGGATGTCCTGTTCAATATAGCTTTGCTCTCCGATAATCATCCCCAAAAATAACCCTAAGGCGGGGGGCGACAAACTCGTGGTCGCCGCGTGATGAATGGCCTGTCGCCACTGGTCGACGCGTCCCATCACACTTCCCCATAGGGTCGCCTGCCCCTGGTTTAGCCGTGTCACTCCATCTGGTCCATACACCGTCGCCACAGCCTGAATACCTTTTCGCTTGAGGTAGTTGCCATAATGAAACCCTCCGGGATTGAGTGTCCCGAAGGGTTCTCGCACGCGTGCGGTAAAGCTCACATGATTTCCATAAACCACAGCCTCATTGGGCTCTCGCCACATGAGGCGAATCCGTCCATGAATGGGTTGTGGCTTTTCAGGGGACATGCTGTGTTGCACCTCCACGAGTAGAATCACGCCATCTGGTGTATGGCGAACCGGTGCGACAATGACGCCCTGAAGCTTGACAGGATGTTCGTTAGACAGCGCCAGCAGGGGGCTCTCTATCTTACTCATGGCAGCCCAATGGGCCTGGCCCATGCCCGCCACCACCACGGCAAACAGAAAGAGACCTCCCCATCGGGAAAGCGATCCGCGTTGTTCAAGCCACGTTAGGAAAAGACCAAAACTAAGAAGAGCCCCAAGAAGTGAGAGGGGAAACAGGGAGAGAAACGGACCGAGCCAGAGCCCGGCCAGATAGGCAACAACTCCATGCAGTATCATAGGGGTTTACGCACATGGTTAATGAATACACGATTTCACCACACTGACTAAATCTTCGGCAATCTCTTGTATGACTTTATCATCTTGTCCTTCCACCATGACTCGCAGCAAGGGTTCCGTCCCCGAGTACCGCACGAGAATTCGCCCCGTGCCATTGAGCTGTTGTTCTTTGTCTTGAATCGCTTGCTGGAGGACCGTCAGAGACTCAAGGTCGGGTTTATGTGAAACTTCGACCCCGAGCAAGACTTGAGGCGTAGAATGCATGCATTGGGTAATTTCCGAGAGAGGTTTCTGCTCCCGTTGCATGAGTTTGAGCATTTGTAAGCCTGAGATCAGTCCATCGCCACTGGTATGATAATCCATAAAAATCATATGGCCGGATTGCTCACCGCCTAAGCTATATTGATCAGCAACCATTCGCTCTAAAATGTATCGATCCCCTACAGCCGTACGGACCAATGTAATACCGGCTTCGCGCATGGCCAGGTCAAAGCCAAAATTACTCATGACCGTTCCCACAACCGTATCTTTCTTTAATCGTCCTCGCCGCTTAAGGTCGATAGCAAAGGCCGCCAAGGCATGGTCTCCACTTGCCACCCCCCCCTGTTCACACACAAATATGGCACGATCGGCATCCCCATCCAGAGCAATGCCGATATCAGCCTTTCGGTCGCGCACCATTTGTTGGAGCCGTTCCGGATTCACCGCTCCGCATCCATCGTTAATGTTCAGCCCATCCGGTTCATTCCCTGTGACCCATACCTTCGCGCCCAATTCACGAATGACTTTCGGAAACACCTGATACCCGGCCCCATTGGCACAATCCAACACGACCCTCAGATTTTGAAAATCCATATCACGAGGCAGTGACCGTTTGACGAACTCAATATACCGCCCGTCCGCATCATCAATACGAAAGGCTTTGCCAATTTCACCGGCTGTGGGACGAATATGCTCAATTTCATTTGATACAATGAGTTGTTCAATCCGCTGCTCCAATTCATCCGGCAATTTCATTCCATCATTGGAAAAAAACTTAATGCCATTATCTTGATAAGGGTTATGGGAGGCTGAAATCATGATTCCTGCATCGGCTCGAAGACTTCTGGCTAGAAACGCGACGGCCGGCGTGGGCAACGGTCCCACGAGCAGTACATCTACTCCCATCGAACACAGACCAGCTGTTAAGGCCGACTCCAGCATATAGCCGGAAATACGCGTATCTTTTCCAATAATGATTTGCTGGCGACCTCCCCGTTTTCGAAAGACATGAGCAGCGGCTCGGCCTACCTTCATCGCCATTTCACTGGTCATGGGTTCCAGGTTCGCAACTCCCCGAATTCCATCTGTGCCAAATAGTTGTCCCATTATGTTCTCTCTATAATTATCCCAATATGACTTCTTCTATTACTTGTCGCACGAATTTCGCAAAGCTTGAGCCACTCGGATCGCATCTTTCATGGCTCCTACATCATGAACCCTCAAAATATGGGTTCCCTGCCAAACTGCTATCGCAATCGCCGCCGCATTCCCCATTTCTCGTTCAGCCACCGGTTTTCCCGTTAATTCCCCAATAAACCCCTTTCGCGAAAGACCAACCAAAAGAGGTTGATTTATTTCAAGAAATTCACCAAGATTGGCGAGAATTTTGAAATTATGCTTGCACGTTTTCCCAAATCCAATTCCGGGATCAACAATGATACGATCAGAAGGAATTCCCATCGACTGCGCCAACGCAACTCTTTTGGCTAAAAAACTTTTCACTTCTTCCACAACATCTTCATAATGAGGGGCATCTTGCATCGTCGCACTGTGCCCCTGCCGATGCATGAGCACCACACCCGCTCCGGATTCTTCGATAACCTGTGCCATACGAGAATCATCTTGCAAAGCACTGACATCATTAACAATTGCCACCCCTAAATCCAGAGCGACCTGAGCGACAGCGGCTTTCCGCGTATCAATGGATAATGGAATATCCGTGCGTTTTCCCAATGCTTCTACAATGGGGCGAATTCGTACAATTTCCTCTTCTTCATTGATATAGGATACCCCAGGTCTCGTTGACTCTCCACCAATATCTATGATGTCGGCGCCTTCGGCTATCATCTTTTGCGCCTGGTCAACAGCGGCAACTGGATCAACGAACCGTCCGCCATCAGAGAAAGAATCCGGGGTCACATTCAGAATTCCCATGATGAGAACACTGGGACCCAAGGGAAGAATTCTCTCTCGACACCGGATCTCTGGAAAGGTGACTACTGACATGGCGATATTGTACTTTTGCCCAACTAGCGACCAAATAACAATTCCGAAGAACAAAATATTCAGGAAATTCCTTAGGAAGAATTCATCCTAATCAAAGAAGAACTTCAGAAAATTCAGAAAAATGAACCGTATAGAAATGTTGTCTTTTGGGGGAAGGGTCAGACCAGAAGAACAACTGGTCAGACTGCAGCAATCTGTTCTAGCGACGAAGACTTTTGAACGATTTGGTCAATTTCTATACCGTCCAACACCTCTTTTTCCAACAAGGCTTCGGCAATTGCACGCAGTGCGTGGATATTTTCCGTCAGCATTCGCGTTGTTCGTTCGTAAGCTTCAACAACAAACCGTTTTACCTCTTTATCAATTTCCAAGGCAATTTGATCACTAAAGTCCCGTTTAGAGCCAAAATCACGACCCAGAAAAACTTCTTCCTCTTTTTTTCCAAAGGTCAATGGACCAAGACTTTCACTCATGCCCCATTCACAGACCATTTTCCTCGCTAATTCCGTGGCCCGCTCAATATCGTTCCCGGCTCCGGTCGTCACACTTTTAAAAATTAATTCCTCAGCGACGCGTCCACCGAACAGAATGGAGAGAGTATTGTACAAAAAGTCCTTCGAATAACTATGCTTGTCATCGATGGGCAGTTGCATCGTCATGCCCATGGCCCGTCCACGAGGGATAATGGTGACCTTATGCACAGGATCCGTCCCTGGCAACAAAATGGCCATGAGTGCATGCCCTGCTTCATGGAAAGCTGTGGTCCGTTTGTCTTCCTCGGTGAGCACCATGCTCTTACGCTCGACACCCATCAACACCTTATCTTTGGCGTTTTCAAAATCAATTTTATCTACCGATTTTTTATCGAGGCGAGCCGCCCACAAGGCCGCCTCGTTGACCAAATTTTCCAAATCCGCCCCAGAAAACCCTGGAGTGCCCCTGGCAATTTGTTCAAGATCCACATCAGAAGAGATTGGCACTTTTTTAGTATGCACGTTCAAGATTTCAGAACGCCCGCGGATATCGGGCCGATTCACCACCACCTGCCGGTCAAAGCGACCAGGTCTCAACAACGCCGGATCCAGCACATCAGGCCGATTGGTAGCCGCGATCAAAATCACACCTTCAGTGGTATCAAACCCGTCCATTTCAACTAGTAACTGATTGAGCGTTTGTTCACGCTCATCATGCCCACCACCAAGACCTGCTCCTCGCAACCGACCGACCGCATCAATTTCATCAATAAAAATGATACACGGGGCATGCTTCTTCCCTTGTTCGAATAAATCCCGAACCCTAGATGCCCCCACGCCTACAAACATTTCGACAAAATCCGAACCACTGATGCTAAAGAAGGGAACTCCCGCTTCCCCTGCAATAGCTTTGGCTAACAGCGTTTTACCAGTGCCAGGTGGTCCGACGATCAAGACACCCTTAGGAATCCGGCCTCCAAGCTTTTGAAATTTTTGAGGGTCTTTGAGGAAATCAATGATTTCCACAACTTCCTGCTTCGCTTCATCAACACCGGCCACATCAGCAAATGTGATTTTTTTCTTGTCCTCCGTTAACATCCGTGCGCGACTCTTGCCGAAGGAAAGCGCTCGATTCCCTCCAACTTGCATCTGGCGCATGAGAAAAAACCATAAGCCTAAGAATAGGATAAACGGGCCCCAAGAAAGGAGGAACGTGATATACCAGGGACCATCATCTTGTGGTTTAGCTTCTATTTGTACGGATTTTTCTCGTAAGACTTTGACGAGATCAGGGTATTCAACGGCATACGTTTGAATGCGGCTACCATCTCTTAAAATGGCGCTGATGTTATTCTCTTTAATAATAACTTTTTCTACATCCCCACGTTCTAAGTGGGTCATAAATTCACTGAAAATGACAGGGTCTTCCGGGTGTTGGTTCGGTACGGTAAACAAATTAAACAACAAAATCATGAATAGACAGACAAACACCCAAAATAAGAGGTTTTTCACACGAGAATTCATACTCAGGGCAACTCCCTTAATAATTGATCAACAACAATCTAACAATTAGTGTAAAGACACTAAGAGAACCAATTAATTGTAACATGCCTTCTTGAGAACTGCCAACCGTATCTGTCCTAAGGGCTCGCGAAACAATAACTTCCCATTTTCGCATCCCACCTTCAGGCTAGCTTGCGTCGATCTTTACTCGCGCAATCCTCAGCGTAGGCCTTGCTACGCCTGCGGTTGTGCTCACTCAGATCGTCACAACCTGATCTAAATCTGGGCGCGAATTCTGGGAAGTTATTATTTCGCGAACCCTAAGGTTCTTTTTGAACCCGGGCAGGGTCCATTTTAGCCAGGTAAGGAAGATTGCGATATTTTTGTTCAAAATCCAACCCATAGCCCACGATATACGCTTGCGATACTTCAAACCCTACATACCGGACTTCAATCTCAATCTGCCGATTCGCCGGTTTACTCAGCAAGGTACAGACCGCGACAGAAGCCGGCTTGCGTTTGTTTAATTGGGATACCAAAAATTTCGCGGTTAAGCCGGAGTCAACAATATCTTCTACGAGCAATACATGGCGTCTAGCAATCTTTTCGGTCAACTCCGTCCAAACTTTGACAGGTTTGGCAGAACGGCCAAATTTTTTCGTACCTTTGGCGATTAAAAAATCAATCTGGATGGGCAATTGAATAACCCGAACTAAATCGGCAAAAAAGACATACGCGCCCTTTAAGACCCCGACAACGACTAGATCCTTGCCTTGATAGTCCTTGGAAATTTGTTTGCCTAGCTCCCGAATACGCCCACGCATGGCTTCTTGCGTGATTAACGGTTTTCCAAATATTTCTGCCATAGGATATCTATTTCAGAGGGTTAACGTTGCCGTAACAACCGATGTCGTCGTCGTCGACACCTGAAACCGTTCATCCTCCCGTAATCCCCCCACCCAAAGAATGCCTTCCGGGGCCACCAATAATGGCACTTTCGCTCGCTGTGAACGAGGCAATTTCATATCCGAGAAAAAGTCCTGGAGTTTTTTCTGCCGTCCTCCAAAGCCTTTGGGACAAAACACGTCACCAGGCATCCAACTCCGTAGCAGTAATTCAGG
>CBDUWS010000042.1:0-9269 GCA_965370985.1 uncultured bacterium | reverse complement strand
GCCAAAAGCTTGCGTGGACTTTTGTGATCCAACTGCGATTTCTAAGTTAAACAAAACCATCGTCAGAGATCAAAATGACTACGCCATAATCTAATAATTGTTGAACATAGAAGAAGGTGAAAATCGAGACCTATCATCAGGCTCTAACGAAAACGAGCCCTACTTTTTCGTGGTGAAGAAGGAGGAGGAGGGGTGGCAGTGATGCGAGGCAATATTCTCACAGAAGCTTTCGGCGCACGTTGATATATGGCCATAGCCTCAGGCATCCATCCATTGAGGTCCGCAATCCGTGTTTTATTCGCCGGATGTGTAGATAAAAATTCTGGTGGAGATCCTCCAGAAGCGGCAGCCATACGCTCCCAAATCCGCACAGCTTCTCGAGGATCATACCCGGCATCAGCGGCCAACAAGACGCCGATATAATCTGCTTCGGATTCATGCAGTCGACTGAACGGCAACAACACACCGGCTTGAAGGCCCAGCCCCATAGCCTGCATACCTAATTGGCTTAAAGCTGGATTGTCTCCCTGAGTCGCTAACAGAATGGCCGCTGCAGACATGCCCACTTGAGCCATCAATCCCTGGCTCATACGCTCTCCCCCATGTTGAGCTAAGGCATGAACCACTTCATGCCCCATAATGGCTGCCAAGCCTGCTTCGGTCTTCGCAATCGGAAAAATTCCTGTATACACCGCGATTTTCCCGCCAGGCAACGCCCAAGCATTTTTTGTGTTGTCATCTTTGATAACGGTCACTTCCCAATCAAACGATTTGGCAGCTTCTGCATATTTGGATCGTTTAGCGGCCCCAATAATACGAGCGGCCACCCGTTTTACCGGTTCAATCTCTCGGGGATCTTTTGACAGGACGACCTTGGGATCTTGCAACGTTTCCCCATACTGTGCCGCTCCCATTTCGTTCATGTATCCGGACGGCATTAATAATAATTGTGAACGATCGGTATACGGATTCGTTTGGCAACCCCCAAGCAGCACACTCAACAACATAACCCACAGAAGTGGAGCACGAAATTGCAAGAACGATATTGGTTTGGCCATCCTCTTCTCCTCTGAGGAAAAGGCAATATTTTGGTATTTCCTAACGGTTTTTCTCCCCATGCATAAATGATCTCGCTACGTTTAAGCCCCGTCTGGTGGATCTGGGATACGAATATCCAGCTCCTGAATGCTCTTATACCGAGTCAATGCCGGCTTCGTGCCCTCTCGTGGACCCACGACCAAAATTGCAAAATCCTGAGGACGCAGATGACGTTCCGCTGCTTGCCGAACCTGTGCCACCGTGACCTGCTCAATCCCCTGACGGAATTTTTTCAACCACGTTGAGGGATAGCCGTAATATTCATATGTCAAATATTTGCCCAACACTTTCGAGGGCGAATCCACCGAAAAAACAAAGGAATTAAGAATGCTGTCCTTGGCTTTTGCCACTTCATCTTCCGTCGGCGGATTCGACACCATCTTTCGGGATTCTGCGATGAGCGCATCAATCCCTTTCCCCGTTGTTTGGGTTTTCGTCGACATGGAAAGAATTGCCATCCCTGGATGATCCCATTGAAATCCAACTCCACCATGAACATCATACGCCAAACCCTGCTTAGAGCGAATGTTGGAGAACAGACGAGCCCCAAAGGACCCGGAAAGAATTTGATTGACGATGACCAAGGAATAATAATCAGGATGGTCACGTCGAATCCCCTGGTGTCCCATAGCAATTTTCGCTTGCGTCATATCGTTTTTTTCAACATAAAACATTCCGGCGGGGACCTGTTCCTGAATAAACGCCTCAGGGTCATTGGCCTCCGGCCCCTTCTGCCAATCCCCAAAAACTTTGTTTAGCAAAGAGATTGCCTTTTCTTTTTGAAAATCTCCAACAAGCCCTAGAATGATGCGATTGGGATGAAAATAAGTTTTATGCCAACGTGATATATCTTTCTGCGTGATAGAAAGAATGGTGGCATATGTGGGGACCCAGGTATATGGCGACGCTTTCCCAAAGACTAACTTTTTAAACTCTCGCGAAACGATTCCGCCTGGATCATCGTTTTGACGGGCAATACCGGCCATCATTTGGTTTTTGGCAATCTTAAGTTTTTCAGGGGCAAAGGCAGGAGTCCGCAAAATATCGCCATAAACCTCTAATACCGCAGGAAAATCTTCCGTCAAACAACTCATCGAAGCCGTTCCAACGGTTCCGCCAATGGCTGCTTCAATCATAGCGGCCTTGCCTTCTAAAAATTCATCCAGTTCATCGCCCGATTGCTTCGTCGTCCCGCCCGTCCGTAGGACCGTTCCAGTAAGAGAGGCAAGCCCAATTTTATCTTGAGGTTCTAAGCGTGATCCGGTTCGGATAAATGCCGAAAGACTGACCAGCGGCAACTCATGATCTTCCATCAATAACACGACCATCCCATTCTCCAACACGACTCGCTCTGGTTCCGGAATAACTAATTCCGGTAATGGGGGGTACTTCAATTCCTCCACCTGTTTCACTTGGGCCTGTACAGGCAAAGCCATACACAAGATGATCAATGTCATGAAGCAACTGCTCCACAAGGTCTTATTGACCAAATATCTCACAGGCACATTCCTAGCCATCATGATTGCCCCTCCCCTTTTGCTGCAGAAGCAGGTATCGCGACGCCTGGAGGCGGCACGGTTTCAATCATCCCGACAATACGATTGGTGGGCTGAAACATGGCCTTGGCCACGCGTCGGATATCGGCTTTGGTCACATGATCGAAGCGTGTAATATAGCGGAAGAGCTCACGCCAATCCCCAAACAACATATGATAATCCGTCATATGCATTGCCAATCCTAAATTGTTTTTTAAGGAGCGCAATAGGCCGGCTTTCGCACGAGTCCGGAACCGCGCTAATTCCTCATCCGACACATCCTGAGTTTTCAGTTTATCGAATTCTTCACGAAGGGCCTGTTGAACAGTTTGATTGGACACACCACGACCAGGTACCCCATATGCCAACCAAAGGTGGGGATATTTATCACCGGGGTACGCGCCATAAGCCCCGACCGATACTGCAACTTGCTTATCCCGCACCAATGACCGGAACAACCGCGAGGTTCGTCCATTGGTTAAAATATCATCAATGGCATCATACACCGGTTGATCGACATCCGTGGCCGCCGGTTTATGATAGCCTTCTAAATATAGGGGCTGTGACGGATCTTGTAAGATCACGATTTTTTCGGTAATTGATGCCGGTTCTACCGTACGAATAGGTGGTGGAGGAGAACCAGCCGGAATCCGCCCAAAATATTTCTCTAATAGCGGAATAACCGCCTTGGCATCAATATCCCCAACAATCGCCGTAACCATATTAGAGGGGACATATTGAGTCTCGTAAAACTTCTTCGCATCAGTTATCGTATACGCTTGAATATCGCTGGCATGTCCAATGACCGGATGTTGATACGGATGCGCCATAAACGCCGTGGCCACGAATTGTTCAAGCAGCCGACCAAAAGGCTGGCTTTCCGTTCGTAAACGGCGCTCTTCCATCACGACATCCCGCTCTTCATAAAATTCACGAAATACCGGCTGCAAGAATCGTTCAGATTCTAAATACGCAAACAGCTCCACTTTGTTAGCCGGCAATGAATAAAAATAGCCCGTCACATCCGCGCCGGTAAACGCATTCAACGCCACGCCGCCTTCTCGCTCAATAATATCTCCAAATTCATTTTTAATGACATACTGAGAGGCCTCTCGTTGTCGCTGTTTAAACGTATCATATAGAGATTTCACCTTTTCAGGATCGGCCTTTCGAGAAAGTTTTTCCATTTGATAGGCTTGATAGGATTCTTCCAACGCCGCCAACGCGACTTTTTCCGCTGGATAATTTTTTGTTCCTATTCGTGGTGTTCCTTTAAACGCCATATGCTCAAACATATGGGCCAAACCTGTTCGGCCTGCCCCTTCCTGCGCGGACCCCACATTCACACGCGTGATAAAGGAAAAAACCGGGGCCACTGGCCGTTCGACCAGAATAAATGTCCACCCGTTTTTTAACGTATGCTGAGTGACATGCTGTTCGAAGGAACCCAAATCTTGGGCAAACACCACAGTCACAGACAACGACCAGGCCATCATCATGACGGCAATGGGTCTCACCGAATACCAGATTCGACAGCCTATTCGCATTCAGCACCATCCTGTTTTAGAGTTTATTAAAATCCGACTGTTCATTTATCCTACCCAGTAATGAAGAATCGTGGCAAGCAAATACCAAACCGAGACTGTTCCTTTCTGATCATTTATTCGATGGACAGGATCGAAGACCTGTCGGCATCGATGGACATCCCTAGCCCGGGTTCATGCCACGGGTGGAGGGATGAGCCTATATACTCATAGCCCCCTTGAATAGGATCAACCGACAAAAGAAGCGGCATATCTAAATCTAAAATCTCAAACCCACCTAACCCTAAAACCATACCCCAAGAACAACCCATAGCCACTCGACTTTCCACCATCCCGCCAATCATTAAGCGAACGCCTGAGGCCTGTGCTAATTCCACTATGCTGACCGACTCCATCACTCCACATTTGGTGATTTTCACATTAAACATATCGACAGCCTTCTGTTCGATTAGCTGACGAGCATCTTCTATGGAACGAAGCGATTCATCAGCGGCAAGAGGAATCGCGCCTTGATTCTTGAGCATGGCCATTTCTTCAAGATGATCCCGATGAATCGGTTGTTCAAATACTTTAACCGGAATGTGTAATTGCTCCATCGCCAACATAAACGCTCGTGCCTGCTCAAATGTATAGCCCTGATTTGCATCAATCACAAAAGAAGCCTGCTGACATACCGTCGCAACCGCTTCGACCCGTCGAATATCTTCTTCAACATCCTGCCCCACTTTCATTTTTAATATCTGGAATCCCTGCTGACACCAATCCAACGCGGTGGCTACCACCGCATCACTCGCTCCGATCGGTAGGGTCACATCTGTTTCTCGTATTCGAACCTCGGCTCCACCCCAAAGACCCCAAAGGGGTATACCGGTTGCTCGGCACAAGGCATCAAGCAAGGCGGTTTCCAGCCCACAACGAAGTGATGGGAAAGATTGAGTGACATCCAGGAGCTGTTTTGACATGCAACGAAATTGCGTAGCCGGCTGTCCCAGTAACACCTGTGCAGCAGCAGGCAAAGCGGAAAGACACGACTCTTGGTCTTCTCCGGAAATATCAGGAAACGGCGCAATTTCACCGTAGCCCACTGTTCCGTCCTGAAGAGTCACCCGCACAAAAATATTTTTGGCAACATCCATGGCTCCTTTAGCAACGACAAAGGAAGCCTTCAGAGGTAAATCCACTGGCCATGCTTCAATTTTTTTGACAGAGAATGAATTCACAAGGTGATACGAAAACAATGAGAGTGGGAAATTCTGATAAAATCAGTGACAGCGGAAGGGCCTGAATCTATCCATATCGATCATTCTTCCAAGGAAGGGCCGTATTGGAATAACCACGCACTTCCCAAAAACCTTTTTGATCACGATCTAAAAATGTTATTTTTTTCACCCACTTCGCCCCTTTCCACGCATAGCGCTTGGGCACAATCACCCGTACGGGCCCACCGTGGTCTTTGCTTAACGGCCGGCCCTTCCAATGGGTGGCCAATAACACATCGTCATCATCACAAACTTCCAAAGGCAAATTGGTCGTGTAATCATCATACGATTCAAACAAAATGAATTTAGCAGAAGACAGTGGCCGGACAATCTCCAGAACATGCTGGAATTTCACCCCTGTCCAATCGTTATCCAACATGCTCCACGTCGTCACGCAGTGAAAATCCGCATGAACCTGGGACACGGGTTGAGATTGAAAGTCTTCCCATGCCCAGGTCACCGGATTGGCCACAAAGCCATCAATCGTTAAGGTCCAATCCGTTAAGACAATCGTCGGTTTGTATCCTAAATCCAAAACCGGGAAATTATTTACCAGATGTTGCCCTTCCGGAAGGCGCTCATCTTGGACATCGTCAACCTCCCGACACGAAAACTCTCGCCGATGTTGCGCCATTTTCTGTTTGGCTTTCACGATTTTTTCATTCGGTTCCATACATTCCCCATCCCTATGAATACTATTGAGGAGAGTCTCACGCCACTTTTTCGCTAGCAGAATCTGAGATCCGACCCACTTCAAGAGTACCATAGAGAATCCCTTGATGAGCAATACGAATGTCCCTATAGTCACCCTCTCGAAAATTTGTTACATTGTGCTATTCATTCATGGTTAGCCTGGAACCGCTAGGCTCCACCCCTGCCTTTGTGCCTTCTTTTCCAGCCTACTCTTTCTTTTACATTTTTTTGCTCGGAGGATTAGTCTTATGACCGTGCAGATACTGGTTAGAGTTGTGTGTTGTTCCGTCCTTTTGCTAGGAACCTCTTTTTCTTTAGTTCTGGCCGAGGCTCCGGAAGGCGTTTCACCAATAACCATCTCTGATGGGAAAACCATTTCCATGGAGTACACCTTGACCTTGGAAGACAAAAAAGTATTGGACACCAACGTGGGAGACGCCCCTCTGAATTTCACACAGGGCTCACACCAAATTATTCCCGGATTGGAAGCAGCGCTTGAGGGAATGAAAGTTGGAGAAACGAAACAGGTCACGGTAGACCCTGAACAAGGGTATGGTGTCATTAACCCAAAAGCCATACAAGAAGTGCCGATTGAAAAAATCCCAGAAGAAGCACGGAAAGTTGGAACTCAACTACAAGGCAAGGATGCGCAAGGTCGAATGGTACAAGCTCGAGTATCAGAAGTGAAAGAACAAGTAGTTATGTTAGATTATAATCACCCATTGGCAGGGAAAAAACTCTTTTTTGATGTAAAGATTTTAGATATTCAAGCCGCTAGTACACCGGAGCCATAGAAGTATGATTAAGGCGAGGTTCTCGTCACAGCTCGACACGGAACAACTGATTCCAATAAATCGGCATAGGGGGCCTGTTGAATATTTCACTTCCCATAGCCTGTAAATGCCCGAGGCAAGCTACGGGGAATTGGAGTCATTAAAAATAGGCCTGAATCTGAAATACTCCTTCATTGTCCTTAGGTCGACGATGGAATTCAAATCGTAGGGCTAAATTTTCATGCAGGGTATAGCGTTGCCCGACAAAAAAGAGAAAGGCATCCGACGAATCTCCCAGGGGATATCGAAGGTAAGACCCAGAGGCCATAATTTTCCATTTCCTGGTGAGATTCGTGATGATTCCGGCCGTGCTCCCTCCCCCAATCCTATAATCTCCATCATAGGCATCACTATAGTTGGCATCAAATTCGGGAAGGGCAAAAAAGACTACTGGGTGCATCCATTGGGATTCAAGCGTCAGGCCAAGTCCCCCATTCAGATTGATGTTCCGACAATACCGACATCCGTTGATCTTTATCGTGTCTAATTCAAACCTGATTTTCCATGAGGGAGCCTTAATCAACGTATCCACTGGTGTTAGGGACACGATATTGACCAAGGATAAGGTTTCTAGCCGCGTCCGATTTCTTTTATTGTAATGGCGAACAGACAAGCCCAACAATTCAATTTGGGCATAAGGGACATACCCCGGATCTGGATCAAGTAAATCATGGTACCCTGCACGAAGGGTCACTTCTTCAAAGGATTCATCATTACGCCAACCGCTACCGATTCCGACTCTCGCAGGTTTGTGCCCTAATTCCGGCCGAGTGGTAAAAGGGCGAAGGGGCACCCTTGGAGAAACAGCATCCAGGTCACTCCGTGCAGCAAGAAGTCGATGAAGTTGTTGCCCCTCTCGAACCTCCTCTTCTTCCTTGCCAATGCTCGTATACTGAAAATAGTCAATGGCTAAGTCAAGAACGAAGGCTTGTCGGGTGACGGCGAGGTTGGCAAAGGCGGGAGTCTTCAAGGCCTGAGGATCATCAATGACCTGAGATAGGATGTGCTTCTCATTCGATGGGAGATTTTCTAATTTACGACGAATCGTCGTAGTTCGTGCTGGATTAAATGAAACGCCTTGAATAAATTCTGGTCGTTGGTTGAGTAACCGGACTGTTTCCGCCGGGATGGTCCAAAGGGTAAATTGATCCGTGAGGTGCCACTGCGGTACAGCCACCTCCAATAAGGAAAGGATTTGATAGGCACAATTTTCTTTAAAAAAGAAATAATCAAAGTAGGTCAATTGAAGTTCCCACACATGCATCAACATGAACCGAATTTGTTCTTGACTCAACCTTAATTGATACTCCCAGATATCCCGGTTTTCAATATCCCCATATTCTCTAACCTTGAGATAATAAGGTTTAATTGAAAAACGCCCCTTGAATCCGCCAATGACACCTAATACTGCATACGTGATCCCTAAATCCGTTGTAGGTTGGGCAGCAAAATTGATGGTGTAGGCCAGCAATTTGGTTTCCTCGACTTGCCCCTTCTGATCAATACGCAGAAGAGTATGGGCAAACATCGAGGAGGGGTTATTCAGGTAGGACGAAGGAAAAATGAGGGTAACACCTATGGGATTTAATTCACGAAACCAATGTGAAAAATGTTCGCAATGGTAAGGAGGAAGGCGGGTCTCATCAAAAGACAGTTGCGACTGTAACCAGTAATACCGAGCAATGAACGCACATGGGGCAGATTGGTGTAACGATCCAAATTTTTGAGAGGAAAAGAAGGAACGGAGTGTGGCCTCAAGTTCGGCTTGTGGATCGGTTTTCCCATTTTTTGCGAGGAAAAACTGAGGATCGTCTGCTTGACTGGCATGGCCACCTGTCACATTTGATCGATAATGTAAGAGGAGATGCCACGTACGCTGATCGGCTAACCCGGCTTTTCGGGCACGGGAAATCAATTCTGCGAGGTACGTTGAATTGTTTCTCTCACCTGAATTTGCAGTAGCCGTGGGCAAAAAAGTCAGGCAAAGAAATAGCCAGACAAATGGACCAATCAAGAGGACTTGGCAAGGTTGAGGGGAACGAGAAAAAAACGTCTTCCTGAAATTCACCCGTTGTTCAAAGCAAATTCAATATCCGTGTGCTGAGTGGCGGCTAACGTGTTTGAGAGGGTGAGAAGCATGTCCTCTGGGGTGACATGCTCGGTTGGAAAAAGATTATGAAAATTATTTTTTGTCAGTGAAAAAAATTCTTGGTGGTGGGCCGGAGGCACCTGCATTAAGGTGGCCAAGGAAGTGAGGTACTTGCCATGGCCGGAAGCCATATCTTCTTTTAAGCGGCCAAAATTGGC
>CBDUWS010000041.1:0-9329 GCA_965370985.1 uncultured bacterium | reverse complement strand
TCGCTGCGGCCTTGCTGGATGACTTTTTTGATCATTCCCGTCGGCTACTGGTATTGAAATCTTCTAGGGTATATACGGGCTTTTTGCGAGAAACATTCAATAGGCCCATGAATAGCGATCCATTTTTATTTACTCCAATCAGTAAATTATCAGACGTGACGACATGAATTTATACCGTTTTCTGATGGCGACCAGGGGGTGTTTCTTCTGTGTGGTTGGCTTACTTATCCTGCAGGTATGGGGACCGGGTCTGGACATAGCTCAAGGCGAGGAAACTTTAACCTCCTCGAATACCAGTGTGTGGCAGGTGGCGTTGGATGGATCAGGGCAATTTACTTTGATTCAAGAAGCGATTGATCAGGCCGCATCCGGTGATACCATTTTGATTAAAGCCGGAACCTATGCCGAAGATGTGACGGTTCATAGCAAAGACCACCTGACTATTATTGGAGAAGGGCTTGATCGGGTATTTATTACTGGAGAGAAGCGGGTTGGATCGTTACATATTGGAAAATGGCCCTATGGGGCAACCAATGTCACCATTCAAGGGTTGACGGTTTCTCAACATGGTGGCTTGGGTATTGGGATTTTTAATGGAAGCGAGGTTTATCTCAAGCAGATTCATGTGAAAGGGATGGTGTTTAGTCAACAAGTTCAAGGGGTCCATATCGAAGACTGTATCATTGAGCACAGTGAGACAACGGGTGTGGCCTTTGCGAATTCCACTGGTACACTTATTGGGAATACGATTCGTCACAATGACCATGGCATCGCTCTTGGGGGAAATTCGGAGGTGACCCTTCGGCTAAATGTGATCTCAGACAATCTCTTTGAGGCCGTGCTCATGACGGATCAATCCAAGGCCACGGTGGTTCAGAATACCTTTGTGCGGAATGGAGGCGGGCTTGCCTTTCATGATAAGGCAGAGGCTGTTGTTCGCGGGAATATTATCGGGCATAGCAAGGTTGGATTCTTGTTTGCTCCTCAAAGTCAGACGGCATTGGCGTTCAATGCGCTCTATGACAATCAAGGCGATTATCTGTTACAGGGAACGCCTCAAATTCCTATCCCTCAGCGTGCCGGGAAGACCGATGTGACTCTGGCTCCTGGTTTTGTGAATCCTCAAGAAGATGACTTTCGTTTGCGCCATGATTCCTCGTTACTCCACATCGGGGAATTTCCTTATTTAGGCGCACTTCCCCCCCTTTCTCCTCAAAATTAGTTCTCACATTTTCCTTTGCCTGGACTTTGACAGGTTTTGAAGCGGTCCCATGTCTTGACGGGAAACGAGAGGACGGACCCTTAGGAGGATGGCTTTGGTCGAAGAATGAGGCGGGCATGCTCAGCGTCTAATGTAATCAAGAAATGCTTGAGAAAAGACATCCCTAACAACCCTTCGATTTGCTCGGGTATATCAGGGAGATCATGGATGGCCACCGCGACATTGTGGGCTTGGGCATTTCCAACAGTAAGGGATGAAAGGTAGTTCATATTGACTTGTACGGAGCCTCCTGCGGTGTTGACAGTGAGCAGTTCGGTATCGGTCGTCCCAAGAATGCCAAGATCGATCGCGATGTTTGTCGATAGGACTGTCATTGAAGCTCCTGTATCCACGATAAGATGAGCCGTACGTTCTTGATTCAGATTGACTTGAACGACAAACGATCCTCCGATCTTTTCGAGAGGAATAGTAATGTCGCGATCTTTGTTTGAGTCTTGGTTGGATTCCTGGGCAAGTGACGAATCCGATTGTTCGGAAGAATTTTGTGGAAATTCAGTACGGGATACGTTCTGGACATCAGTAGGTTGGAGGGGATTTCTGGGAACGTGAGGGGTGGACACGATTGAAGACTCTAGTCGGGAACAGCCTTTCAGTTGAGCGGGATTATCCGTTAATACGCTTGTTCCTGATTGATCTTGGCAACGATACATCGCAGTGAAGCCCGGAGAAAGCCACAAGAACATTTGAGCCATTAGGATCAAAAATACCCTCATCCTCATCTTAGGATGACAGCTTTTACTGAAAGTGCGTTTTGATAAGGCCATAGGAAATCATACCAGGCTGAGGGGGGAAAGAGCTATGCTGAGGATTAGCTGCGAGTTTCAGGTGTTAAGGGAATTGTGGCTTGAATCTGATTGCCGGTTTCCCAAATTTGAGTGGAGAGGATAATTGTTTCAGGTTCTATTTTGTTGACTTGGATTTGGCCTTCCACCATTTCCCCTTGCTTGACAATATAAATGGCTTGGCCATTGGTGAGAAACGCCTGCCTTTCTCCCCCTTTAGTCAGATACCCCAGAAACCGGAATTGGTTGAGCTGTTGCCGTGCTCGTTTTGCGGCCAGGTCTGAAGGAGAAGGGCCTGGTGGTACTAGGGAAGGGGGTGCCATGGTTGGTTGGGAAGGAGGCGGGGTGGTGATCGAGGTTTTTTGTTTAGCGACCACCTTCCGCAATCCAAGCGGGGCAAAGATATTGCGAGGTTGCGAGAATGTTGCCATTTGCCTGGCATTGGGAAAGGATTGATCTAAAGAGAGGGCTTTCACAGTTGGAAGGGTTGAATTTGCCTGTTGCAGCGTTGAGGAGAGATCGCTGGAACTCGATTCTGAAAAATCAGACATTTGGTAGGCGGTTAAGCCTCCCCACGCCACAAATAATCCGACCAATACCAATCCTTTTTGTTGATTCGTCATCAGGCTTTTGTTTTCTTAAGGGTTTGCGGAAATTCTTTCAGAAAGGTTGAAATCGTAATTTTAAAGAGCACCCCATTCTTTTTTTTCGAACTTTCCACTGATAACTTTTCGATAAACAGATATGGCCATCGTTTTTCCAGTTCGTAAATGAATTTTCTGATAGCCCCATAGTCCCCTTGGGCTTCGAAGGCAAAAGTGCCTTTAGCGGCTAATTTATGGGTGAGCGGTTTGAAATCATATCCCATGCCAGGAATTTGTACGTGGTTTCGTTTGGCCAAATCAGCGATGTCTAAGCTGAGATCCATAAATTCTTGATAATTTGAGAGGGCCTTCCATGTAGTTGAGATGATTTCTTGAGTGTGTTGGGCAGCTTGGGTTTGTGCTTGAGTCTGTTGCGCAGCTTGAAGTTGTGACGTCACTTGGGCTAATCGATCTTGTGCAGGGTAGAGCATGAGGCCAAACATTCCAATAGCTGACAGTACTGCTAATACCGTAATGATAAACAATGGCATGAGACGCTGTGAAATCAGGAGCGTAGTTTTAGACTGCTGGAAAAGTTTCAAGGATATCATGGGTAGTTAGGACTTGATCATTTTCGAAAGTCGATCAGTCGGATCATAGGAAACTTTCATGGAAAAAACGACAAGCGATTTCTTTGTCGTACCTTGTTTTTTCTTCTTGGCATGTTGAGTCAAAATTACATCGTGAAAGGCTTGATGCTTTTCGAGTTGATGAATTAAACGGTTTAAATCCTGGAGTGATTGGGATGAGCCATTGAGCAACACGGTATTTGTTTTTTCATCAAGAGATACGGCTCTCATCATCAAGCTTTTAGGGACGGCAGCCTCTAAGTCTGTCAGTAATTGTGTCCAAGAAAACCCGACACGTTCTCTCACTTGTTTGACAAACAAGATATGCTGCGGAATCTTTTGTATGGCTTGATCCGACAAGTCCATTCCCTTCGCTTTCGCTTTCGCTACGACCTGACTGGTTTGTTTGACAATCATGTAAGTTTGGTTTTCAAGAGCATCAATGTTTTTGTGTAAGGTTGTGCTTGCCCACAAAAAAGAAATGGTGACAGCAAGCCCTCCAACGGTGAGTAATTTAAGACCAAACTGCGCTAACGTGAGATGATGGACCCCTGGTGCGGATAGATTAATATGAACTCGTGGAACCATTATGCCACCCTTAAGCTGGCATAGCCGGGTAGGGCAGACCAGATATATGAATCCTGAACGAAACGGCTTTCTCGTTTATTGAAATGCATGGAATAGGAGAGTTGAGTGACCTGAATGTCAGAAACACTTAATCCGCTTACTTTGGCGGTTTGTTGAAGGTGTTCTGATGTGGGAAGCAGCATATGCCCATGTTCAAGGTCGCTCACAACAAAAAGATTGGCGACGGAGGGAGTCGTTTCATTTTGTGAGAATGTTTCTAAATAATATTGAAGTGTTGCCAGGATTTCTTTCTCTACTTTTGTTGCCGTATAGGAAGAGTAAGGATGCGTCGTGCTATCTCCGTTGCGAAGGTCTGGGGAATCGATAGCCTGTTGGGCATCTTCTTCATCTTTTGGGAGCACGTTTTCCTGTTTTTCTAATCCTGATATCGATGTGTCCCAGGGTGCATGGCTTGAATCTGGTCGAATCGTGATGGCTTTTGTGCGGACAAAACTCGGACACCCTTCATGGAAGGCAAAAAACGTGAATCCCCAATGACTAACAAAGAGAAACATGGCTCCAGATGATGGGTTGGTCGTGCGTCGATCTTCTACCTCTAAAATATCTTGGATGGTGCCTTGATATAAATCAAAAATATCAAGACCGGAAATACTCACGGAAACCGGCATAAGATTGAGCTCTAGGCATGCACGTTCATATTGCTCGACAATTTCATTGCGAATAGTCGTTCCTAAGACCCTCACTTTTTCTGGATTTTCCTGTTTTGACGCGTTGGCAAGGGATGTAGGGACATAGACGGCATAAGACAAGCGTGATTGGCCCGTATCCAATTTTAAGTCTTGTTTAAACCGCCAATTCAAAAGAGCCGTCTGTTCATTTTTTTTTGCGGGAAATGTGGAAAAATCGAACACGCTTGTGCGGGCACAGAGATCGGGAAGGCTAAGGGAAATGGAAATGGGTGTTTTGAGAGGCTCCATTAAGATGCGTAATTGTTCAACGAACGTTTCCATATTTTCAATGTTGGGTTTGGCAGAGGATAGACGAATCACACCGGAAGGAAGTGAAACCCTTTTGACTTCTTGAAACGTGGTTCTCCGCCAGGATTTCTTAACTTCGACCAAAAACAAGGCTTCTTCCGATATGGAAAGAGCCAAGGTTGGTTGCGTAATTGGGAACAAGTTCATGACATATCTTCTACGGGAGTCACTCGATTGATTTCTTTGAGGGTACTTTCACCTCGAAACACTTTTTCCAATGCGGCCTGACGCAAGGAAGTCATGCCTTGTGCCATAGAGGCCACACGAATTTCAGATGAGGTTTTCCCGGCTAAAATCATTTCTTTAATGGAATCGGTCATATCTAAAAATTCTGTAATCGCTTTTCGGCCTTTGAAGCCTAACCCATGGCATTCATTGCATCCCTTGCCTTCAAAGAAGGTTTGATGCTTAACCGTCTCATAATCAATCCCAGACTCTCGACATTGATCAGGGTGAATTTCTACAGGTACTCGGCAGTAGGGGCAAATAGATCGCACCAGACGTTGTGCAAGAATACAACTTAGCGATGCGACGAAATTGTAGGATTCAATGCCCATATTGACAAAGCGACTAATGACATCAAAGGCATTATTGGCATGGACGGTTGTAAAGACCAAATGGCCGGTTAAAGCGGATTGAATAGCGATTTGCGCGGTCTCGAGATCCCGAATTTCTCCCACCATGATTTTGTCGGGGTCGTGCCGCAAAATAGAACGAAGTCCTCGAGCAAAGGTCAACCCTTTTTTCTCGTTGACGGGGATTTGCACGATGCCTTTCAGTTGATATTCGACAGGATCTTCAATCGTAATGATTTTGTCATCATCGGTATGGACCTCATTCAATGCCGCGTAAAGCGTTGTCGTCTTTCCACTTCCGGTAGGGCCCGTGACCAGGATCATGCCATAGGGGCGCGTAATCGCTCGTCGAAAACGCCGGAGATCTTCTCCGGTATAGCCCAAGGCTTCCAGTCGAAGACCTTGGACGCCTGCCGACACATGCTGCTTATCCAAAATCCTAATGACGACGGATTCGCCATAGACACTGGGGAGAATGGAGACCCGGAAATCAATGGTTCGTCCATTCAGCAGTAATTTAAACCGGCCATCTTGTGGGGTGCGACGTTCAGCAATATCCAACTCTGACATGATCTTGATTCTGGAGATCAAGGAAGGGTGAATCCCGGTATCAAGGGGCTCCATCGCTAAATAGAGCACGCCGTCAATGCGAAATTTGACTTCAACCGTCCGATCTGTTGGTTCGATATGAATATCGCTGGCCTGTTTTTGTAGGGCCGTTAAAATGATGGTGTTCACGAGTTTGACGACAGGACTTTGGTCTTGGGTTATGCGTTCAACCGAAAGGACGTCATCGCCTTTTTCATCTTCTTTGATGAGAACAGGGTCCAATTCGGCTTTAATGCGTGTGAGAACCTGGCTGTTGCCTTCACTATTGCTCAACACTTCAAGAATGGCCGGTTTCGATGAGACAACCAATCGCAATTCATACCCTAATTGATGCTCCAGTTCATCGATCATACGAAGATCTTGAGGCTTGGCGATGGCAATTGTGAGAACGTCATTTTCCTTTTCCATAGGAACGAACTCATAACGGTGCATGAGCTCAACGGGAATGGATTCCATAAGGGGAGTCGGAACACGGAATTCTTCCAAGTTATTCCAAGGCAAGCCATATTGATCTGCCAATATTTGACCCGCGGAATCCTCAGTCAAGGTGCCACGCTCTAACAGAATGGCCGCAATAGATTGATTCGACGTCTTGGCTGTTTCTCGTAATGTGTCTTTTTCATGCTCTAGGATCAGACCTTTTTTTACCAAGATCTCCTCGAAGGGCATGCGTTTGACGGGTGTAGTCATAAATTCTCTTACTCAGTTTTTCTCGTTATACGGCTCCTGCCATTTGGAAAATAGGAAGATAGAGGGCAATCACGATTCCTCCTAAAATCAGGCCAATCAGAATAATGAAAATGGGTTCAATCCAGGTCATCATGCGAGACAATTCAAAATCCAACTCGCCTTCATGAAATTCCGCTACTTCAAAGAGCATGGTTTCCAATGATCCAGTGGTTTCGCCGACTTCGATCATTTCTAATGTTAAATCCGGAAGAAAATTTTCTTTTTTGAGGGCGACTGAAAGACTCGTGCCTTCCCGAACATGATTGATGACGGAATCCAGGGCTCTGGCAAAAACTTTGTTCGGCATGGATTGAGCCGTGACCTGAAGGGCTGACAATAACGTAATGCCCCCACCCAAAATTGTTGAAAGGGTTCTCGTAAGACGAATGACTTGATTCTTCAAAAACAAGGGGCCTAAAACAGGCGCATTGAGATACAGCCAATGAATACGCCATTGTCCTTGAGGGGTCGTTCTCCACCAATAAACCCATGCACCGGTTAAGCCCAGAACGGTCAAAATGCCGAGGATCCATTGACCGGCTGAATTGGTCACGTCCAATAACAATTGTGTCGCCCAGGGTAATTCCACACGACTTTCTTGATACACTTCGGCAAAGGATGGGAGAACGAAAAATAATAGCCCGAAGGTGACCAAAATCCCAAAGCCTAATAAAAACAAAGGATAAATAGTCGCTTTGACCACTTTTTCCCGAACGCTAATAATCATTTTTAAATAGTCGATATATCGCTTGAGTACTTCCGGCAGATTCCCCGCTTGTTCGCCTGCTCTGAGAGAGGCTTGATACAGTTCAGGGAAATAGATTGGATGCATGGCCATGGCTTCTGAAATGGCAGAACCGCCTCGAATACTCTCTCGAACGGCCTGCAATGCTTGTTGAAACCCTGCTTGCCCCGTACGATTATTTAGCAGATCAAAGCATCGCAACATAGGTAATCCGGCTTTCACCAATGCTAAGAATTCTTGATTGAAAACAAGAAAGTCTCGTAGTGCTAACGGGCGTTGCCGAGTGGTTAATGAGATGCCTGGCCGTGTTCCCGATCCACTGAGATCAAGAACTAAGAGCCCCTGTGATTCTAACTTCGAGCGAATGGCGCGAGGAGTCTCACCTTCCATATTTGTTTCGATAATGGTTCCATCCGGACGAGCGGCTCTGTAATGAAAACTAGGCACTAGGGTGACTCGTGTGAATCCGATTGAGGACTTGCAATGGAAAGAATATGTTCGGGTTCAGAAGGAATTTCTACGCGGGTATCCATGGGCGGTTGAGGGTTCGTCTGAACCGAGTTATCTAGGCTTTCTTCCTTAGCCGCTGGAACAGACAATTCTGTTGAGTCCTTGGCAGGGGTGGATTGGGCTCCAACCGTTTCCAAAGGCTGAGCAACTTTCAGGCGAAATCCGGTCATAATCAGATCGGAAGTCATGTTATTCCATTCTCTCAATTGTCCAACAGAAACTTGGTAGGTTCGAGATAATTTCCATAAGGTATCCCCATCTTGAATGATGATGCGTCCTTTGGCATCAGGGGTTTGCTGGTCAGGAAAGGCTGTAGGAGGCTGAGCCTTTGCCAATTTGGTTTGTTGTGGTTTCAACTTTTTCGTTGTGAGGCGCATTTCTCGTTTAATGAGTGTGATGTCCGAGACCAGCCTTTTCATGCTACTCATCATATTTTGAAAGGAGCTACGTATGGCTTGAATGTCGGATACCAGCTGCGAGGTATCGGGTATGCCCGCAACTTGGCCTTCCAATTCCATGTTTTGCTTTCGCAATTGATCGCGTTCGGCTTGTGAAGACAAGAGTTGGCTTCGAATGTTTTGTAATTCTTGGCCTTGGTCCTGTTCGCGGTGATGAATGGATTGCGATTGCTCACGTAACGATCGGAGTTCTCCCGCTTGTTTGGCCGTGAGAATTTTCAAGCCGGCTAATTCGGCTCGCATATTCGCTGCCTCGAACCGTGCTTCTTGAAGCAGGACCGTTTGTGGTGGGGGTGAGGCCGCTTCAGTTGGGATATCGGCTTTCATAATTTTTGTCGGTTTGTGGACGCAGGCTCCTACTGATAAGACTAACGTTCCACTCAGAAGCATGTGTTGCCAATAAAGCCGTTTCATAAATGACCTACCAATCCTTGTAGGGAGTCCCGTCGCGAGCGACGTCATCACTCCCACTTTTAATATCATAGACACCAGCAGAAGAGTCATCGCCCTCTTCCTGTTCTTCATAAATTTCAGTCCATGTAGTCGAAGATTTCGTCAAAGGATCCATGGGAATGGCTCGAAGGTATTTGGCTTCGACTAAGGCCTCTAAGTTGTCCGGATAATCTCCACGGTCGGCATAATATTGATCAAGTACGGCGCGCATGGTGAAAAGATTTTGCTTGAGGGCGGTTTCTTTAGCCTTCATGGCGGATTGTTGGAAGTTGGGAATCGCTAAGGACACCAAAATCCCGACAATCGCCACCACGATCATGAGTTCGAGTAAAGTGTAGCCTTTTTTGC
>CBDUWS010000040.1:0-9332 GCA_965370985.1 uncultured bacterium | reverse complement strand
GTCTGGCTAACTTTGCCGGAGGCGTGCTCATTCTGTTTTTCAAGCCGTTTAAGGTGGGCGATCTTATCGAGGCGCAAGGGTATTTGGGTTTCGTCAAAGAGATTCAGCTTTTTGTGACTATCCTCACGACTCTCGATAATCAACGGATCATTATCCCGAACGGGTTGCTTTCCAATGGCTGTTTGACCAATTTGAATGCGGAGCCGCATCGTCGGGTAGATATGACGTTTGGCATCAGTTATGGCGATGATGTGTTACAAGCCAAGCGTGTGTTGCAAGACGTGATAGCATTGGATAGCCGGGTACTTGCTGACCCGGCATCAGAAGTCTATGTCTCTGCCCATGCTGACAGTTCTATCAATATGTTGGTGCGGGTGTGGGTGAAACCAGAAAATTATTGGGGGGTATTCTTTCATATGCATGAGCAAGTGAAATTGGCCTTTGATCGTGAAAACATTACCATCCCGTTCCCACAACGGGATGTGCATATGATTCCAGCTTCAAAAACAGCCTGATTGCTTAGGCATTCTTTCCCGGAACCCCTGAACAATGCTGAGGCTCCGGGATTTTTTTAAGAATTTCCATAAAATTAGAGAAAATATCCCAAAAGGCTAAATTGTCTCTGGAACCTAACCGATAAGAAAGAATAGGAGGCAAAGCTTTCGAAGCAGTTCCCAACAAGGAGGTGCCTTATGGGAAACTTCAGAGATGGGCCGCTTATCGGTAAGGTTCCTTGGGTCATACCACTACTACTGTGGGCTGTTCCCCTTCCTTCCTGGTCATGTGATTCTCAACCGAATCCTCAAGCGTTTCAATCCAGCATCCCAAGCCAAAGCGATTTCCTGCCCAATGGCATGATGGTCATTCCGTATGCCGGAACGGATAAGGAAGTTTCTCCGCATGTCAGCGTACATCGTGTCATGATGACCTTGCCGGGCCGACACCTCATGATCCCCGAAGCCAAGAATCCCGAGTATCTTATTGTAGAAGTAGATGGCACCATAGGGTGGATGACCTATCTGGTCGCTGCCCATGCGCTCTTTTATGGGATGGGGCAGGATAGCTTAGGCTTACCGGAGCGAATGTGGGTGGACCCGGAAGAGGATGGACTCAATGGCAACGAACACTTGAACGGGCAAGAGTGAATGGCCTGAATTCCGAAGCCATGTTGATTAAGTATTGAATTCGTTTTACACTGCGGCTTCATCGTGACCAAGGAGGGTTCGGTGTCAACTGCACGTTGGTCGATCGATAGGTGGCACGACTTGTTCCGAACGTTATTTCGTCCCGAACATGTCGCCTTTTTCCCGCACAAAGTTTTTCGGTGGGATGCCCAGGGGATCTATCGAGATTGTTTTTTCCCGTTCCAGTGCGAGCATCTACTGGGGGGAGAAGCGATCTTGGGTAAGTCTGTGAAAGAAGTCCTGCCAAAAAATGTTAGCTATACGGTCCAGAAAGCCCTAAGTCTTACTCTACGTCGGGGGTTGCCCCAAGATGTCCAATGTGTGCTTCCAGCTGGGAAGCAATGCTACGTCGCTTCGGTTCGGCTCTTTCCCTATGATTCAGAAGTCCTGGGTTTTGTGACGGATCATGATTTTACTGGAAAGCCGATTATTCATGTGACGCCGGACCATCTCTCCATTGGATTTCTCAAGAGCTTGCCGAAAATTTCGCAAATATCGGCCATTGTTGGTCGAAACACCTCATCAACAATCAACTCCTAATTCATCGAACACGCGCCGGGGCCTCGCGGATCGCCGCAGGATCCGCAGCTTCCTGGCCCACCTGAAAAGTCCATTCCTCCGACCGTTCCTCCAACTGCAAACCCCGTCAGTTGTTTTTCAAGATTGGTCGCCTGACATTCCGGACAGCTGGGGATGGTGGACGCATGGACCAAAAGATCAAATTGATGGGAACATCCCTGACACTTATACGCAAAAATCGGCATGATTTCTGGACCTCCTTTTGAATGAAATGGTAAAGCTATTATAGGCGAGGATTTGAGGAAGTGACAATGGATGAATTGGTGGGGAGATCGTCCATGGCAATCGAAGGAGACAAATATGTATCAAGAGGAGCAATCGTTTAATCTGCGGTTTTCCCTGGAAGCTTCATTCCCAGATGAATATGACGGCGAGGAAGATGAAATGGTGTGGCTCAAACAGTGGGAAGCGCAAGTAAAACCTGATATCGTAAAAAGTATTTTTCAGACGTTGGAGCGGTATCCCGACTGGGCCGCGCGCTTTCGCAATCGGGGTATGGCTGCCACAGACGAAATCGAAATTGTGTTAGAAAAATCGTATTCAGATCCTTCTCTGAATTAAGCGCGTTATGTTCCTCATTAAATTCGTCCAAGGGTGTCTTATCATAGGGGTCGCGTGTGCTTGGATTGGAGGGTTCAGCACTCATGCCCGTTCGCAGAATCTCACGTATACCCTCACGCCAAGTAATACAGTTGGGAGGGCACCACAAGCGATTGCCACAGGGGATTTTAATGGCGATGGACGGTGGGATCTGGCGACGGTAAATGGCACATCAGATGATGTCTCGGTGCTGTTAGGCAATGGGAACGGCACGTTTCGATCCGCTGTGTCGTTTGGCGTCGGGAAAATTCCGTTGGCCTTGGTTGCCGAAGATATGGACCGGGATGGCGTGCTTGATTTGGTGTTGGCCTTGAGCGGATCTGATCAAGTGGTCGTATTCAAAGGTGATGGAAAGGGACTGTTTCACAAGCTGACGAGTCAGGGTGCAGGCAAGGGGACAACATTTTTGGCTGCTGGAGATCTCAATGAAGACGGGTGGCCTGATGTGGTTGCCATCAACAGTGGTCGATTTGGCTATTACCCACCCTTTAATCTGAGCGTCCTGATGAATGATGGTAAGGGACGGTTACAGGAACCAGTGTCCTATGAACATGACCGAGGGGAAGACATGTTTCCCACTGGGGTGTTCGTAGGAGAACTCACAGGCGATGACCTAGTAGATTTGGCGGTAACTTGGAGTCAACCGAGCTGGAGTTCGGCGAATGGACTCATCTCAATCTTGAAAAATATGGGTAGCGGGGCATTTGAATTGTTTAAGGATATCAAGCCCGGGTTCACCTTGAGTGCTATTCAAGGAGCGGATATTGATCATAATGGTCTCATAGATTTGGCTGTCACCAGTTTGTACGCCGATACGGTTCGCATTCTTCTCCAAGAGCAGCCTGGGGAGTTTGAAATGTTGGATCCTATCAAAGTGGGATTTGCGCCGGTAGGCGTGGCCATTCAAGATATGAATGGGGATGACCAATCCGATCTTGTGGTAGTCAATCGAGATTCCAATAGCCTGTCACTCTTTATAGGGAATGGCAAAGGCTTCTTTAGAACCGTTGGGCATTTTGGTGTGGGAGCCACACCGGCTGCAGTGGTGGTGTACGATTTTGATCAAGATAACCTTCCGGATCTGGCCACTGCCAGCACCAACGTAGACGGTGTTTCTGTGCTCTTAAGTGGTGGCGGGGCCATTCCCTTGCCCAGCATGAGCACTGATGCGCTGCTGTTTAAACGAGATTCGCGTTCATCTCCATCGGCTATGCAGTCCTCTCAGCAGGTCCGGTTCTCCAATATCGGGTTAGGCCTTCTTCACATCGACAAGATCGAAATTTCCGGCACCGGGGCTGGCGCGTTTGCCATGTTGGACAATACCTGTCAAGACATCACCCTCCATACCGGAGAGTTTTGTACCATGCAAGTTGGATTCACGAGTCAAGATTCTGGAACGCACCATGCCACGTTGATCATTCAAGATAATGCCAGCGGCAGCCCACGCCAGGTGACCTTAAAAGGTATCATTAAAGGGTAACTGTTCTCGAATATTCCTTCTTTCTCTCTTCAAACCTTCCTGACCAATACTGTATTCTCTTTTCCTCCTCGTTGTTTCCGGACAATAAGAAAAGCTGAGATGGCTATTCCTGAATACAATCACCCAAGGCTCTTGATTGGTGTTGATATCGGAGGGACATTCACCGACTTTGTGGTGTATGACTCCAACGATCAATCACTCCAGCGGTTTAAGATCCTTTCCACCCCATCCGATCCTGCCGAAGCCGTTCTGCAAGGTTTAAATCGGCTGCAATACCAAGCCAGTCGTCATATCGTGCACGGTTCGACGGTAGCGACGAATGCCATCTTGGAGCGCAAGGGTGCACGTACGGCGTTGATCACGACTAAAGGCTTCCGAGATATGCTGCAGATCGGACGACAGGACCGTCCGGAGTTGTACGACCTGTTCCCTTCCATTCCTCCACCGCTGGTTTCGCGTGAATGGTCCTTAGAGATCACTGAGCGGGTGAATTATGAGGGAAAGGTCGTGACAGCTCTTCAGGAAAATGAACTCGATACGATCATTGAAGTCTTACGACGTGAGAATATCCAATCGGTCGCCGTGTCGTTTCTATTTTCCTTTGTGAATCCCGAACATGAGCAATGGGTGACGAAACGGTTGCGTGCAGAAGGTTTTTTTGTGACGGCCTCTTCAGAAATCTTGCCCGAGTTCCGTGAATATGAGCGGACCAGTACAACCGTAGTGAATGCCTATGTCTCCCCCGTGTTAGACGCGTATCTTGGTAGCCTGGAACGAGAGATAACCCCGAAGGCGTTTCATCTATTGCAATCCAATGGGGGACGTCTCTCGGTTTCGCAGGCGCGGGGACATGGAGTGCGCTCCATTCTTTCGGGGCCGGCAGGTGGGGTAGTGGGTGCGCGGTATCTAGCGGGGTTAGCAGGCTTTAACCGGATTCTGACGTTTGATATGGGGGGGACGTCCACAGATGTGTCGCTGGTCCATGAAGATATTCACGTGACGATGGAGGCCGAAGTCGGTGGCTGTCCTATACGGGTTCCGGTGATCGATATTCATACGGTGGGTTCAGGGGGCGGCTCGTTGGCGACGGTGGATGCGGGCGGAAATCTTCGTGTTGGGCCGCAAAGTGCAGGGGCAGACCCCGGGCCTGTGTGTTATGGACGCGGAGGCCTCATCCCTACAGTGACCGATGCACATGTGGTCTTGGGCCGATTGCCAACCGACGGGTTCCTCGGTGGACAGATGGGTTTGGATATTGAAGCAGCAAGAAATGCGTTCGATAAACTAGGCCAACAGGTTTCCCTTATTTCTCAATCCGGGTTGGATACAAGGCAAACCCTGGCATTAGGCATGATCCAGATTGTCGATGCTCATATGGAGCGGGCGCTTCGAGTGATCTCCGTAGAACGGGGAGAAGATCCACGGGAGACTGTGTTGGTTTCCTTCGGAGGAGCCGGCGGACTGCATGCGTGTGAACTGGCTAGAGCTTTGGGGATACCCAAAGTGTTGATCTCGCCTATGGCGGCCACGTTATCGGCATTAGGCATGTTGGTGGCTGATGTGCAGTTGGATTATGTGCAGACGGTCATGCTGCCGAATGAGACCACGTTTGAGATCCTTGAACAGCAAACAACAACAATGGTTCGGCAGGGCGAAGAAGATTTGCATTGGGAAGGAATCTCTCCTGAACAGGCAGTCATCAGTCGAACGGTGGATGTGCGATATGTCGGACAATCCTTTGACTTAGCAGTGCCGCTGAATCCCCAATTCCGCCAAGAATTTGATCGGTTTCATCAGGAGCGCTATGGCTATTGTCAGCAAAATGCGCCAATCGAAATCGTGAATGTGCGCGTACGGGCAATCGGCCGGGTGACACCGCCGCCTTTAACTGCGAGTGTAGTAGGGCCTGCAGATGCTTCCTCAGCCAAGGGGGAGGAGCGTCCTGTGGTGTTGAGCCATGGCATTCAAATGGTTTCCCATTATTGGGGGAATCGTCTGTGTCCAGGCCATGAAGTGTCCGGACCGGCAATTCTGTTGCTGGACGATACGACGGTCTATCTTGGACCCACCGATCATGCCAAGATAGATGCCTATTCGAATATCCTCATTGATGTTGGAGCCACCCATGGATGATCCCATTCGCACAGAAATTATGAAGCACCGGTTGGTGTCGGTGGCCGAGGAAATGGGCGCACGTCTGCAGAGGGGTGCGTTCTCCCCGAACATTAAAGAGCGTTGTGATTTTTCCTGTGCGATATTTGATGCGGCAGGAAATCTGGTTGCCCAAGCGGCCCATATCCCCGTGCACCTTGGGGCCATGCCGCTTTCCGTACAGGCCTGCCTCGAATCTTTGAGCTTTGCGCCTGGAGATGTGGCGATGGTGAATGATCCCTATCGTGGGGGTACGCATCTGCCCGACCTGACGGTCGTCTCGCCAATTTTTATCGAGGAACACCTCACGCAGGAGTCCTCGTCTTCCTCAAACCTTTTGGGCTTTGTGGCCAATCGAGCGCACCATGCCGATGTCGGCGGCATGTCGGCGGGGTCGATGCCCTTGTCTCAGGAAATCTATCAGGAAGGCCTTATCATCCCCCCGGTGAAATTGATGGTTGGGGGCGAGAAGAATGAAGATGTCTGGCGACTGTTAATGGCCAATGTTCGGACGCCAATAGAACGAGCCGGCGATCTTCAAGCACAATTGGCAGCAAACCGGATTGGGATTGAAAGGATGTTGGGATTCGCCCAACGATTTGGTGTGCAGACGCTATTAGCGGACATGGACGCCCTCCTCCGATACAGCGAACGCATGACTCGTCAATTGATTGGCCAGTTGCCCAATGGCAGTTACCGATTTGAAGATGCGCTGGATAATGATGGCTTTTCAGAAGAGCCTGCCGTCATCCGTGTCGCGATCACGATTGACGGCGAACAAGCCACCGTGGATTTCTCCGGCACCGATGCACAGCGACCCGGCAGTATAAACGCGGTCTATCCGGTCACCCTGTCGGCCGTAGCTTATGTTTTTCGATGTGTGTTGGGATTAGACATCCCGGCCAATAGTGGATGCTTGCGGCCCATTCACATAATTGCGCCGGAAGGCACGTTGGTGAACGCGCAGCGTCCGGCCGCAGTTGCTGCTGGAAATGTCGAAACCTCTCAGCGAATTGTGGATGTGTTACTGGGCGCGCTGGCGCAAGCATGCCCGGATCGCATTCCGGCAGCCAGTCAGGGAACCATGAACAACCTGACGATAGGCGGATGGGACAAACGCCATGGTCGGCCATTTGCTTATTATGAAACGATCGGAGGCGGTATGGGCGCAGGCTTTCAATGCGATGGAACAAGCGGTCGCCACTCACACATGACCAATACCCTGAATACGCCAATTGAAGCATTGGAATACGCCTATCCGTTTCGAATTTCCCGTTATGCCTTACGAGATGGGTCTGGTGGAAAGGGGCAGCATCAAGGCGGGGATGGACTTGTGCGGGCGTATGAATTCCTTCAACCTGCCGAAATCACGCTGTTGTCCGATCGACGAGTAACAAGACCGTATGGTTTAGAGGGTGGTGAGTCGGGACAACCGGGCCGCAATCGCGTGAGAAAAAATGGGGAAGAAAAGGATATCCCAGGAAAATGTTCGTTTTCAGTGGAAACGGGCGATGTCCTCACCATCGAAACCCCTGGTGGGGGCGGATATGGAAAATCATAAAGACGTCCTATCAGGACGTCTCTGCAGCCAATCCATCCTCCTTTCTTGTCATCCCCAAAAGTTTTTGGCGGTGATCCATCTTTAAGGCTTTTCTATCCACCTGGTGACCAAGTTCGGTGAAAATTGTGTTCTGTTCGGTCATGCCTGCAGGTTGTTGGCAGGCATCCCTCCGAAAAATACCAAAAAGATTCCGGCCCCCTGCTCAACCACTTGCAGGGGCAGGCTCCACTTGCAGGAATGACGACAATGGGATCGGGTCTGGTTTAGAGGCAAAATCCTCTGACCCGACCCGATCAAGGTCAATATCAAGATGGATCTGGAAAGATTTCTCATAACCTACCCA
The DNA here is from genome assembly GCA_965370985.1 of uncultured bacterium. Lineage (GTDB taxonomy): Bacteria > Nitrospirota > Nitrospiria > Nitrospirales > UBA8639 > Nitrospira_E. The sequence continues at coordinate 1,434 of CBDUWS010000040.1, read as the reverse complement.
CTTGACGAATTTGATGGGTGCAGAGTAGAAAAAGAAGCTCATTGTAGGCTTGAAGGGAGATTTGTTGATATGGAAAATAATCCGCTGGTGATTTCTGATCAAGAACGATTGGTGCTGTTGTATGAACGGTTTCGGGATGTGTGTTTAGTTGAGAAGGAAGTATGGACCGAGATTTATATGCCCCGGCAAGTCGAGAAGGGCATGGTGCTGACCAATCAGCATGAGTGTTTTGAGGTGATGATTGATGATCCCGAGATCGAAGACACCTTAGAGGCCAATATTCCTTTAGGGGCCAAGGCTTTAGGTGCGGCGATTGAGGAATACAAAGATCACATTTCCTTTCGGAAGAAGACGTAAGAAAAATTCAAGTAGATTGGCTTTCAACCATAATTGAGCAGTGGAGTTCGGACACTATTGCAACGTGATTGTGTGTCTCAAGACTGAACCCCAAGTACTGAGGAGATATTCGTGCAGGTATTTCAATCGAGCCGGATGATGATCGTGATGAGTCTGTTGCTGCTGTCGGGCTGTGTAGGGGGAGCCCCATCGGTATCTCAGGATATTTCTTCCAGGTCCACAACATTTTCCCTACCCCAGCGGATTGAGGATTTGGCAGGAGCTTGGGAATACAAAGATACGGCTGGGGAGGGAATCATCACGCTGAATACAGAGGGGAAGGGAGTCTATGAGTGGGAAGAGGGGCTGTTTGAAACACACTTCTTAGAAAACCGTACCTGGACCGGTGTGTGGATTCAAGAGGGGAATGATAGGGAAGGGGGCTTCAAGCTGACGTTTTCTGATGATCCATCGGTTGCACAAGGTGAGTGGTGGTACACTCGAATAGGAAATGACAAAGATCCACTTCAACCCGGCGGGACTTTCAGGATGAGCCGCTCATCTATCGTTCGCATTGCCCAGTGAGAGACTTGTGCTCACTCCAGGCTAATGCATGACAGGATTCTTAGCTTGCGGGATGGATGGGGTCGGCCCCACGGCCTTATTCCCACCATGAGTAGGAATGGGCTGCGTAAGACCTGCCTCGAGTGCCTCTTCAATCGTTTCCACAAATATCAGGGACAATTCGCTTCGAACCGCTTCCGGGACATCCGGCAGATCTTTCTCGTTGGCTTTCGGCAACATGATTCGGCGCAGGCCCATACGATGGGCAGCCAAGAGCTTTTCTTTGATGCCGCCGACCGGCAGCACGAGTCCACTTAAGCTGATTTCACCCGTCATTGCCGTATCTTTTCGTACCGGAATTTTTAAAAGCAGAGAGGCCATAGCAGTGGCCATTGTCACGCCAGCCGAAGGCCCATCCTTGGGGATAGCGCCTTCCGGCACATGGATATGCATACCATTACGTTTAAATGTGGCAATGTCCAACCCGAAACTTTCGGCTCGTGACCATAGATAGCTCCGTGCCGCTTGTGCCGA